>CAYVGY010000005.1:0-19538 GCA_964451065.1 uncultured Halobacteriales archaeon | reverse complement strand
CTCGGTAGTGAACCGCTACCGCTCGGCGGATATCCCGCCCGGCTTGGTGCTCCAGCTCGCCTACCAGATCCTGCTCGCCGGGGGCGTGGCGTACTTCGCCGTGAGCCTCTCCCCGGAGCTCACGGACCCGGCGGTCGCCTTCGCCGCTGGCGGCTGGCTCCGCTGGCGTCAAGGCTACGCTTTCCAATCCGCCCTCCTCTTCGGTTTGGGCGGCGCTGCCAAGCTGTACGGCGCGTTCTTCCTCCCGTTCCTCTTCTTCGCCACCCTCGTCGAACGGAATTGGAAGCGGACCGGCGACGTGCTCCTGGGTGGCTTCGTGGGCTTCGTCATCCCTAATGCCATCGTGGCCTACTACGCGCCCGGCGCCTGGGAAGGCCCGCCGTACCGGGGCTGGCTCGGCATCTGGAAATTCCACGGGGACCGCCACCCCGACTTCGAGACGCCCTGGGACGCCGGCGTCCTCCAACTCTTGAAGAAAGGGTGGCCCGACGGCAACTGGGACGCCGTAGAATTCCGGGAACAGTTCCGCGACGTCGTCGGCTGGGTGGGCCTCCTCAGCATGGCCGCCGTCCTCTTCTGGTTCGCGTACCGTCAATGGAAGATCCGCGAGGATGCGCTCTACGCCGGTGGCCTCCTCACGCTCGTCTTTCTCCTCGTGAACCGCGTCTTCTCCCCTCAGTACACGCTGTGGGTCGTCCCCATCCTGGCCGGGCTGCGAGCGCCCCTGCTTCCCTTGTGGGGCTTCGCCCTGGCGGACCTCGCCAACTTCTGGGTCCGCTACAAGTTGTTCATTCCACCCGAGGGCCAGACGCAGGGATGGAACGAGGAATGGCTGCCCTGGAGCCGCACGTTCGTCCTCCTCCGGTGGGGCTTCCTCGTCTGGTGCGTCGTTGGAATCCTGGTCCGGCACCAGCGGGAACGCCTCGCCGGCCCTCCCGCCGTCCCGCCGGCCGCATCCAGCTCCCGCTGACCCCGTTAGATGGTCCCGCAGCCGCAGCACCTATTGGCGGCGCCGGACCGCGAAGACCGTGGCCGCCGCCAGGACGCCGAGGACGATCCCACCCACGCCGAGACCAGGCGTCGGACTCTCGGTGTCCTCTTCCTCGGTCGTGTTGGTCGTCTCGGTTCCGGTCGTCGTGGTGGTCGTGGTGACCGTCGCCGACGTGGTCGTCGTTGTGGTAGTGGTCGTCGTGGTCGTCGTAGTCGTTGTGCCGGACGTCGACGTGGTCGTCGTCGAGGTGGTCGTGGGAGCCGGCGTGCCGGTCTGCGACGTGGGCGCAATGTTGGTGGCCCCGTTGGCCCCGTTCAGGCGGACGTCGCCGGCCGTCGGGCCCGTACCGGCCGAGCGGATGTCTAGGTAGAGGTAGTCGGAGCTGCTCCAGGTGTTGCTGCCGTCCACGTCCACGGCGCAATAGGCCGTGGCCGGGAGCGCGCTCAGGGTGCGGGTCAAGTCGGAGCTGCCCGCCGTCACCTTGGCGCCCTTGCCGGTGAGGCTGCCCGTGGGGACGATGCGGACGTCGCCGACGTTGACGACGGCGCCGCCGTTGACGTCCAGGTAGACGGGGTCGCCCGTGGAGTAGCCGTTCACGCCATCTTCGTCGTAGAAGAGGAAAGCGGCGCTCGACATCGTGTTGACGTCCGCGGACGGGATGCTCGAGTCGCCGTGGCCGGTGGCGACCATGGACCCCGCGGGCCGCGTCGTGGACCCGGCGCTGTCGGTAAAGGGCGTTAGGCGAACGTCTTGGACGCTCACGGCGCCGTCGGCGGTGCGGCTGATGTAGATGGCTTCGTCGAGGTCGAGCGCGTTGTCGCCGTCGAAGTCCCAGTAGTAGAACGTGGCGGCGGACCAGTCGAACGCGGTGGCCGTTTCGCAGAAGTATGCCGAGTCCGCGGCGGTCTGGGCGATGACCTCGCCCATGGCTCCGCTGTTGGTCGACATGCGGATGTCGCCGGGCGTGATGTAGCCGTTGTTGTCGCTGTCGTAGAAGATCATGTCCGTGTTCGTCTGGTCGTTGAGGACGACGTTGAACGTGTTCGACCCGTCGACGTCGAGGATTCGGAAGCGCGCCATGGGCGACGTCAAGCCGGTTGTGATGAGGGCCCGGTCTATGTCGGTAGCGCCACTGGCTACCGGACCATAGGTGAGGCCTCCGTAGGTGCTCAGACGAATGTCAACGGTCCCGACGATGCTGTTGCCGTTCGCGTCGATGTAGAGGCCGTCGCCTAGGTCGAAGGCCGAATTCTGGTTGGTATCGTAATATTTGAGGACGGTGCTCGCGAGGTCGATGTCGGTCACCCCAGTGGCGTCCGTGTCGTCGCTGTCGATCAAGGCGCCCTCGGTGAGGCTCGAATGCTCGATGCGGACGTCCCTCGTGTTGACGGAGGCATCGGTGTAGGACAGCCAGAGGTTCTCCGTGGCGTCGTACAGGCTGTTCGACGTGACGCTGTCCTGGAAGACGAACGTGACCGAAGAGGCCGAGACCGTGCTTGTGGAGATGTAAGCAGCCGTCATCTCGGTCGTGCTCTTGGTGATGACCGTACCGTAGGAGCCGGAGGGCGAAACATCACCACCCACGATCCAGATGTCCCCGGGCGACACGTTACCGGACGCGTCCACGTCGAACAGGACGCCATCCTTTCCGACCGAAAAGGACCCGTCGCCGTTCTTGTCCCAGTAGCGGATGACGGGCGTGGCGCTGCCCGTCAGCGCGATCGTCGTAACCTCGGCGGTGCTGGCCGCGATCCGCGTGCCGACGCCGGAGCCGGCGATGGGCAAGTCCGCGGGGCCCGACGACGTCCCGGTGCCCGTAAGTTCTAGGTACGTGGTCTCACCGGTTTGGCGGGTGTCTCCCGCCGTGTCCGTCGTGTCAGAGAACCGGATGGAGGGGCTCAACGTGGTGGAGAAGGATTGCGTGCAACAGTCGGCTTCGCCGGCCTTCACGACGCTGCCGGCGCTTCCGACACTTGTGGAGCCGCTCTTGCCGATGGTGAGCCGCACGTCGCCCGCCGTGACCGTGCCGCCGGCATCCATGTCGATGTAAACGGGATCGTCCGCGTCGGCGCCGCAGGCCGTGCCGTCGGCGTCGCTGTCGATGCACTTGATTGTGCCCAACGCGCCGCCACCGCTGGGGGACGCCAAGACCGCGTAAGTGTCTCCGTCGGCGGCCAGGACCATTTCCGCAAAGTTGCCGGCCGTTCCCGAGTAAACCTTCGGCAAGAGCCCGAGGAGGGCGAGAAAGCTCACGGCGGCTACGACTGTCAGGATTCTGCTGCGATTCATGGGGACACACTCACGGCTAGGTGTCGACGCATGTGCCTACTTCCAGCGGCGTATATTAATCCTAGGAATTGTGAACGAAAAGGCCCGCCCCGCGACGCCCACACTGCCGTTGGTGGTGTCGCCGTTTGCCGTCGCGGCGGCGAAGCCCAGCTTCCGCTCGGAGTTGGGAAAATGAAAAGGAAGGGGAAGAGAAGGGGGAAGAGAGGGAAGCAGGCCCCTGCCTACTTCCTGCGCCAGGCGATGACGGACACGGCGAGGCCGAGGCCGGCCAAGAGCGCGACGGCCTCGAAGCCGGGCTGCTTCGTGCTCGTCTCGTCTTCCTTGGGCGTGGTCGTCGGGCCTCCGCTCGTGGTGGTCGTCGGGCCTTGGCTCGTGGTGGTCGTGGTCGTGACGTTACCGCCCGAGGTCGTGGTCGTCTCGCCGCTCACCGTCGTTGTCGTGGTTGGGGCCGACGTGGAGCTCGTGGCCGTCAGGCGGATGTCGAGCACGGTGATGCTGGTCGTGCCGTCCACGTCGAGGTACAGCGGGTCGTCCCCGTTGAAACTCGAGTCACCGTTCTGGTCCCAGTAGGTGAAGCAACCGGCGGAGTTGGCGGCGCAGGCGGTGCCGACGACGTCGCTGGCGGGCATGACCCGGGCGCTCGTGCCACCAGCCGTGCCGGTCTCGCTGACGCCGAGGTTGAGGTCACCGTCGCCCGCGGTGACCGTGCTGCCGGCGGCCTTGGTGCCGTAGGCGGTCAGGCGGACGTCACCGACGGCCACGTTGCCAGTCGCGTCGATGCGGATGTACATCGTGTCACCGGGGCTCCACACGCTGTTGCCGTCGGCGTCGTAGTACGCGAGGTCCGCGTCCAGGCCGAGGGTGGGCGTGTTGTGGGGCGAGACGCCGACGCGGGTCTTCTTGCCGAAGTCGGTGCCCGAGAGGATGACATCGTTGGCGCCGACGCTGCCACAAGTGGCGTTCGCGGCTGCCGCGGCGTTCTTGCGGAACAGGACCGTCTCACCCGAGTCGTAGGTGGAGTCGCCGTCGCCGTCGATGTAACAAAGTTCCTCGTTGGTGGTGTTGATGGCGGCGCTCGTGGTCGAGCGCGAGTCCGAGTCGCCGGCCGCGACGATGCTGCCGGCGGCCATCGTGCCGAAAGCGACCAAGCGGATGTCGAGCACGGTGACGCTCGTAGTGCCGTCCACGTCGAGGTACATCGGGTCGTCCCCGTTGAAGCTGGCGTCGCCGTTGATGTCCCAGAACGAGAAACAGCCGGCGGAGTTCGCGACACACGCAGTGCCGACGACGTCGCTGGCGGGCATGACCCGGGCGCTCGTGCCACCGGCCGTGCCGGTCTCGCTGACGCCGAGGTTCAGGTCCGTGTCACCAGCGGTGACTGTGCTGCCGGCGGTCTTGGTGCCGTAGGCGGTCAGGCGGACGTCACCGACGGCCACGTTGCCAGTCGCGTCGATGCGGATGTACATCGTGTCACCGGGGCTCCACACGCTGTTGCCGTCGGCGTCGTAGTACGCGAGGTCCGCGTCCAGGCCGAGGGTGGGCGTGTTGTGGGGCGAGACGCCGACGCGGGTCTTCTTGCCGAAGTCGGTGCCCGAGAGGATGACATCGTTGGCGCCGACGCTGCCACAAGTGGCGTTCGCGGCTGCCGCGGCGTTCTTGCGGAACAGGACCGTCTCACCCGAGTCGTAGGTGGAGTCGCCGTCGCCGTCGATGTAACAAAGTTCCTCGTTGGTGGTGTTGATGGCGGCGCTCGTGGACGAAATCGAGTCCGAGTCGCCGGCCGCGACGATGCTGCCGGCGGCCATGGTGCCGAAGGCGGTAAGGCGGATGTCCAGCACGGTGATGCTAGCGCCGTCGACATCGAGGTACATCGGGTCGTCGCCGTTGAAGCTCGAGTCGCCGTTCACGTCCCAGTAGGTGAAGCAACCGTTGCCGGTAGAGGAAACGGTGCACGCGTTCCCAACGACGTCGCTGGCGGGCATGACCCGGGCACCCGTGCCCTGGGCCGTGCCGGTCTCGCTGACGCCGAGGTTCAGGTCACCGTCGCCCGCGGTGACCGTGCTGCCGGCGGCCTTGGTGCCGTAGGCGGTCAGGCGGACGTCACCGACGGCCACGTTGCCAGTCGCGTCGATGCGGATGTACATCGTGTCACCGGGGCTCCACACGCTGTTGCCGTCGGCGTCGTAGTACGCGAGGTCCGCGTCCAGGCCGAGGGTGGGCGTGTTGTGGGGGCTGACTCCGACTTTGGTCTTCTTCCCGAAGTCGGTGGCCGAGAGGATGACATCGTTGGCGCCGACGCTGCCACAAGTGACGTTGACGGCTGCCGCCGCGTTCTTGCGGAACAGGACCGTCTCGCCCGAGTCGTAGGTGGAGTCGCCGTCGCCGTCGATGTAACAGAGTTCTTCGTTCGTTGTGTTGATCGTGGACTGCGTCGTGGAGATCATGTCTCCGTCGCCCGCCGCCACGACCGACCCTGCGGCCAGGGTCGTCGTTTGTGCGTAGACCGGGAGGAACCACAGCGCGCCCAACACGAGTGTCAGGCCGAGGACTGTGGGTCCTCCAATCTTCAACATCCGATTTTGCATTCTTTCTCCTCCAGTGTTGTCGAGACCGGCTAGACTCCGGTCTCTGCTTACGATTCCGCCGAATTCACCGGCACTATTTGATAGTTTTTCATTTGACGAAGTTCACAAACCGCGGGCTTCGGCAACTCCAGATGCCCGCATCGTCCACGAGTTGTCGAAGTCAACATCAACAAACGCCGAACACGACTTATGGGCACAATAGGAGCCGCCGGATACTGCCAACGACGTCTAGTCAATTCGATTGGAGAATGCGATGACGCAACTACCACTATGCAAGCAACTGAGGGGGCTCGACTTCCTGGTCGCGCAGCTCCACCAACAAGCTCCGCGTCAATTCTTGCGGCGTCACCTTCACCAATTTCCCCCGCGCCTTGCGTGACAATTGCTCGCCCGCCTTCACAAAAAGCGGATCCTTGGGCTCGAGAAGCACGACCGTCGTCGACAAGCCCTTGATGTCGCGCAGCCGCTCCGCCTGTCGGACCGCGTAGGCCATCGCCTCCTCCGGCCGACCCGCCACATCCTTCCCCTCGATCGTAAGGGCCTCCGGCAAGCCGTCCGTGACCAGGAAGAGGAGCTTCCTGGAGGCGCGGCTCGTGGCCAGGAGGGCCCGCGCGGCCTCGATGGCGCGCCCCGTGTTGGTGAACCCGCCGGGCTTGGCGCCCCAGGCCTGGCCGAGGTTGGCCCGGACGACCGACGTGTCCATCAAGATGACGTCGATCTGGTTCTGCGGGCTCCGCTTCTTCACGCCCCAATAGAGCGCCAAGACGGCCCGCTTGCCGGCCTCCATCCGCTCGTTCTCCTCCATGCTGAGGCTCTTGTCGAGGATGATGACCACATGCGTGAGGCTCGCGCGCCGCTCCCGATACACCAACACGTCTTCCTCGAAGAGGTGCCGAACGTGCGGGTGCCGGGTGCGCGCCTGCAGCAAGGACGACACCGTGTCCATGTGGCTCGTCTCGTCGTGGCTCAGGAGCGGCGTCCGCTCGAGGATGCCCTCCCCCTCGATCGTGCTGCCGATGGGCGACTCGTAGGAACTTCCGAGGCCGCGCGCCTCCTCCGCGTAGACGATGGACGCCAACGATTCGAGGAACCGGCCCGTCACCTGCATCTCGCCCTCGAGCTTCTGGACGAGACCGCTCGCCTCCAGTTCGCCCTCCACGAGTTCGCTCACATCCTTGGCGGGCCGCGCGGCGAGCATCGACTCGAGCCGTTGGCGCTCGAGCGCCTCCGCCTGGTCGAGGCGCGCCAACTCAGCCTGGGTGGTCTTTTCGTGTTGGCCCTCCTCCTGCTCCCGCTTTCGGCGTTCCTCCTCCAGCCGTTGCAGCTCTTGGCGCATCTCGCGTGAACGCGCCTCGGCTTCGCGCCGCGCGTCCTCCTCCATGATGCTCTGGGCGACCTCGGCGTAATTGTCGAGGCCCAACATGATGCGCCACAGGCGCCGCGTCCGGACCTTCCACGTGTCGCCCATCCGGCGGCGAACCTGGCGGCGCAGGTCGGGGTTCTGCCGCAGCGCCGACTCGAGGTCGAGTTCGACGACGACGCCCGGCCCGGAGAGTCCGGGAATGCCGACCGCGATGGCCTTCGCTTTTCCCGTCAGGGGCTTGCGGCGGCCCAGGAGTCGCAACAGGCCGTTCCAGAGGAACGCCACCAGGCGGGCCACGGCCTCCCAGGCACGGCGGACCCACGAAACCTTGGGGGGCGGCCGCACGGCGAGTTCGAGCAGGGGGAGACTGCGGATCCTTTGCTCGATCTCGTGGGGCAGGCGCGCCTCCAGTTTTTGTTCGCGGTCGCGCAGCTCCTTCTCCTCGTGGCGCAGCCGGCCCAGCGTCTCGGCGAGCCGCTGCTGCTCCTTCTCGCGCGCCTCATCATATTGGGTCTTGAGGAGGCGACGCAGCTCCTGCGCCTCCTCCAGCAGCTTCGCCCGTTGGCGCGCGACCCGGCGCGCGATGAGGGAATCGTCCTTCTCGTGCCGGCGGACGAACTCGTCGATCCCCGCCTCGCCCATCTCGGCGATGAGCAGGATGAGTTCGCGCCGCATCTCGGCGGGAAGGTAGAAGGGGTCCCGGTATTCGCGGCAGTCCGGCAGGACGAGCCTCATGCTTTCTCCGAAAACGCCCCCGTGCCCAGCAACAGCGTGTAGATCCGCTTCGTGGCGTCCTGGGGCGTCCGGCCGTTGAGCCGCTCCTGCCCCGCCACGTATTTCTCGAACCGTTGGAGCTTGGCCGCGTCGGGGGCGCCGCGGCCCTCAGCCAGGTTGCGAAGCGCGTCGAGCGTCCTAAGCGCCTCCGCCTTGTCGTCGGCCAGGACGCCCTGGCTGAAGCCGCACCAGTAACGGACCGTGGACTCCTTGAGGCTCTCCCGCCACTTCTTCTCGACGAAATTCTCCACGACCTGGATAGCCTGCTGGTAATTCTCGGCGCCCCGCGCGCGGATGCGCCCCAGCATGGATTCCTTGGCGCCCAGGTGGAAGTCGTCGGCCGAGAGCTCATCATGTGCGTCCAACTCGGCGTGGGCCTGCGCCCGCCGGATGATGTCGATCATCGTGCGGTTGCTGCCCACCTCACTCAGTTCGTCCGTGGCGGCGGCCGAACGCCTCCAGTGCTCGATCAAGGTGGCCGCGGCGTCCAAGTACGGCGACGGCGTGAACGGTCCGTCGTGGCGGCTCCCCATGCGGACGATTTGCGCGTTCTTGGCGTGGTCTTGGTTGAAGTCGACGTAAACGATGGCGAGGCGACCGATGAGGGGCTCCGTGACGTTGTCGAGGTCCTGCAGGTTGCTCGTGGCGATGGCGACGAAGCTCGCGGGAAACGATTCGCGGCTCTTGGCCGGCGTGACCACGTTCTCCTGCAACGCCTGGAGAAGGACGTTCTGCGTGCCGCGCGGCAGCTTCCCGATTTCGTCGACCATGAGCAAGCCACGGTTGGCCTGGAGGACCTTGCCCGGCTCGAGCACGAGGGGACTGTTGGGGTCCCCGATCTCTTCGAGCTTGGCCAGGTTGATGGCGCCGGTGAGATTGTCAGGGAAGACCTCGGGGCTCCCTTGCACACGACTCAGTCCGTGTCCCTCGCGCAGGCGGTGCCGCGCCACCGGCACCTTCGCCGCGTCCACGCGGGCCGGGTCGAACTCGCCGAGTTCCTTCAGGCTGAGGCCGCCGTACGTGATCTTGCAGTGCGGGCATGCGGGGATCTTGTGCGAGAACTCGGCGTCGACGAGGCTGTGGGGGTCGTCGTGGACGGGGCAATCCCGGACGGCCACGACCTCCTTGGGGTACATCTCCCAGATGTCCTTGGCGAGGCTCGTCTTGCCGGAACCGGGCGGACCCAGGAAGAGGAGGTTGGCGCCGCTGAGGAGCGATGTGGCCACGCGGCGGAGCGTCGCTGCGTCGAGGATCGTGTTGGGAAAGAGCGCCTGCATCGCGTCGGATTCGCTGTACCCTTTCTTGCGGTACGCCTGGTAGGCTTGGAGGATGGACTCGCGCAAGATCTGCCGGGGCAGGCGGGCGGGAACCCCCGCTTTGACGAGGTCGTGCGCGGTCGTGAAGGACGTCGCGGCCATCGGCGCGGGCAGGCCGGCGCCGGTTATTAACGCCTACGGGAAACCCGGAGCTGACCTCGCACGTCTCACCCACACCATTTATCCGCCGCAGGGCATGAGCGCGTCCCGATGCGCGTCCTCCTCGACGGCTTCTCCACGGGCGCCCAGAACATGGAGCGCGACCTGGCGCTCCTGCGCGACGGCGTCCCGACTATCCGCCTCTATGGGTGGCGCCCCGCCTGCGTCAGCCTCGGATATCCCCAGCCGGAAACCGACGTGGACGCGGACGCCTTGCGGGATTTCGGACTCGACCTCGTGCGTCGACCGACAGGCGGCGGCGCGATTCTCCACGCGGAGGACGAAGTCACCTACAGCGTCGTCCTTCCGCGCAGCCTCGCCCCGTCGGGCCTCTTCGACTCTTACCGCTTCATCGCGCGAGGCATCGTGCTCGCCCTCGAACGCCTCGGTCTCGCGCCAACGTTTCAAGAAGGACACACCGGCCGGGATCCGCTGTGCTACCTGCGCGAGGAAGGCGTGAGCGTCGCCGTCGACGGACGAAAGATATCTGGCGGCGCCCAGAAACGGACGAAAGACGCCCTCCTCCAACACGGCACGCTCCTCGTCTCGAGCGACGTCGAACGGAACAGCCGACTCTTTCGCACCACGCCCGACCGCGTCCGAGAAAACTTGACGTCGCTCCACGACCACGGCCTGGCTCCGACGCGACGCCAGGTCGAGACGGCCATGCTCGACGGATTCGTCCGCGCCCTCCGCCCCGTCATCGACGCGGAAGCCTCGCGCGACGAGACTTCGCCCCTCGTTTCGCCTCCCGCGTGAACGCGCGCGCCAAGGCTTAAAACAAAGGCCTGTTTTGCGCCCCGCGATGGCCGGGCCTCCAGAGCGTCCTCTGGCAACCAAAGGTCCCGGCACGCGATCCGAGGCGGCCCCGCGCACGGTGGGCGGCGAGACCGAGGATTTTCGACCCTACATCCCCCACACGACCACGCTGCCCGAGATGACGATCAAGGTGTTCGTCGTCGGCATCATCCTTGCATGGATCATGTCGGCGGCCAACGCCTACCTCGGCATGTTCGCGGCGCTCACGGTCTCCGCCGCCATCCCGGCCTCCGTCATCTCGATGGCGGTGTTCCGACTCTTCAAAGAGCGCAACATCCTCGAGAACAACCTCGTCCAAACCACCGCGAGCGCGGGCGAATCCGTCACGGCCGGCATCATCTTCAGCCTCCCCGCGCTCCTCTTTCTTGGCTACTGGTCCCAAATCGGCATCGTCGAGACCATGATCATCGCCGCCTTGGGCGGAAGCCTCGGCGTCCTCTTCACGATCCCGTTGCGCCGCGCCTTCATCGTCGACGCCAAGCTCCAATACCCTGAAGGCGTCGCCGCCGTCGAAGTCCTCAAGTCGGGCGAGAAGGGCGCCACCGGCGTCGGCTACATCCTCACCGCCGGCCTCGTGGGAGGACTCTACAAGTTCCTCCAAAGCGGCTTCGGCCTCTGGGGCGAGGTCGCCGCAACCGCGACGCGCCTGGGCAACAGCGGCGCCTACTTCGCGCTCAACATGTCGCCGGCCCTCATCGGCATCGGCTTCATCATCGGCATCCGCATCGCCGCCCTCATCTTTGCAGGCGGCGTCATGGGCTACGTGATCGCCAGCCCTCTTTACCTTGCATTCAACGATTGGCCGCTCTATCCTTCGGGACATGCCTTCGCCGGAACCGAGATGACGGCCCTCGACGCCTTCGCAGACGTTCGGGCCAACTACGTCCGGTTCATCGGCGTCGGCGGGATGGCCGCCGGCGGCGTCTACACGCTCTATCGGCTGCGCCACGCGCTGGTGCGCGGCATCCAGTCCGGCCTCGACGCCTATCGCGCGATGAAGACGGCCGGGTCGGACACCCGCGTCCGCACGGAACGCGACATGAACATGAAGACCGTCCTCATCGCCGTCCTGCTCTTCGCGATTCCCCTCACCGCCCTTTTCGGATATTTCGTGACGAACAAGTTCGAAGACATGGACAAGTTCTGGATCGCGCCCATCCTCGGCGTCGTCATGCTGGGCGCGGGGTTCCTTTTCAGCGCCGTGGCGGGCTACATGGCGGGCGTGGTCGGCTCCAGCAACAACCCCATCTCGGGAACGGGCATCGGCACCCTGATCGTGACGGCGTTGCTCCTCGTCGGGTTCGGCATCGGCGGAGACGTGGGCCCCGCCGCGGCGATCCTGATCGCGGGCACCATCATGTCGGCCGCCGCCATCGCGGGCGACAACATGCAAGACCTCAAGGCGGGTTACCTCCTTGGCGGCACGCCGCGAAACCTCCAAATCATGCAGATCGTCGGCGCGGTGGCCGCCGCCCTCTCCCTCCCCTTCGTCCTCTTGCTCCTCAACGAAGCCTACACCATCGGAAGCCCCAAGCTCTCCGCTCCCCAGGCCGACCTGATGGGCTCCATCGCCACCGGCATCTTCGGCGGCGCACTCCCTTGGGACGCCTTCTGGATCGGCGTTGGCGTCGCCGCCGCCATCATCGCGGCCGACAACTACCTCGAATTCAAGGGATCAAGCTTCCGCATGCCCGTCCTCGCCGTCGCCATCGGGATCTACCTCCCCTGGGAACTCGCCACGCCCATCTTCCTGGGCGGCCTCGTCGCGTGGCTTGCCGGCCGCTCGTTCCGCAGACAAGTCGAGGAGGTCCACGGCGCAGCCACGTCGGCCCAACGCGACGCCATGGTCGAGCGCCGCGTCAACCGCGGCGTCCTCTTTGCCTCCGGACTCATCGCCGGCGAGGCCCTCTTGGGCATCCTCATCGCGGGCCTCCTCGTCTACGGCGCCAACACGGGCGACCCCGACGTCAACAACCCGATCGCCTTCAGCGAGGAACCGCACTGGTTCGCCGAAGGCCTCCTCGTCGTCGCCTTCATTGTGTTTCTGATGTACTACGCCACCATGCGGGGCCACGCGCGCGACGAAGAGCCGCCGCCTGTCGAGTCGCTCTCAGGCCAGCCGGGCACGGGCCGGGGCCATTAGGGCCCGCCCGACGATCTCCGCCACGCTCACCCGGCTGTGAACGGACGGAATCGTGTCCGTCACGAGGACCTCGTGGGCGCCCGCATCCCGCAGCCGCTTCACGGCGTCCCCGATGAAGAGACCGTGCACGCCCGCGCACAGGACGCGCGAGGCACCCTGGTTCGTCAGCTGCTCGACGGCCGTCGCCATCGTGACGCCCGTGCTGATGATGTCGTCGAGGATCGCCACCGATTTTCCCTGCACATCCAGCGTCTTCGGCTTCATCTCGACGAGTTCACTGGAAATCCGCTTCTTTTCCAGGTGATCCACGGCGGCGCCCATCCGTCTGGCGACGGCGGCCGCGCGCGCCCGCGCCCCCGCGTCGGGGGCGAGCACGACCTCCACGCCGCGCGCCCCGAACTCGGCGGCGAAAGGCCCCACCGCCTCCAGGTTCCGGCACGGGACGCGGAAGAGGTCCTTGACGGCGTCCTTGTGAAGTTCGACGGTGAGGCATTCGTTCGCGTAAAGGCCGATGGCGTCGGCGGCAACGCGCGCCGAGACCGGCTCGCCTTCCAAGAAGCGGCGATCCTGGCGCGCGTACGGCATGTAAGGAACGACGGCTCGGGCATCCGCGACCCCGTTCTCGCGCGCCGCCTGGAGGAGCAGCAGGAGTCGCCATAAGCGGCCCGGCGGAAAGCCCGTCTCCACGACCACCACCGATTCACCCCGCAGGGGCGTCTGAACGCGAACGTACTCCTCGCCGTCGGGGAACGTCTTGGACTCGACGTCGGCCACCGGCCAACCGGTGAGCTTCGCGAGCTTGTCCACCAGGGCGCGGCCGCCCTCGCCGGGCACGAGGAGGGTCAACAGGGCCGCGATGGCGCCAGGTCCAGATAAACTGGCGGGGTGGCCTTCGCCTAGAAGACGCGTGGCAGGCCCGCGCGGTCAAACTCGGGGTTCGTCGAGTAGACGGCGTCCACGCCCTTCGCGCCCGCCACCGCCGCCGCCACCGCCACGGCCGGGCTCACGCCTTTCTCCTTGGCGATGTCGCCCGCCTCGGACAGAGTGGACGCGTCCAGGGGCACGACCTTGAGGTTGCGGATCCGGGTCACCTGGTCGAGGAAGAGCTTGAGGTTGTATCCCTGGTGGCCCCGCATGAGGTTGTTGAAGACCCAGAACGTGAGGGCCGACGTCACCGCCTTCTCGTTGAGCTCGATGTGCCGCATGATCTCGGTGGCCCGTTGGCCGTGTTCGGGATGGTCGGTGGCCCAGTAGACGAAGACGTCCGTGTCCACGTACTTCAAGAAAAGCGCCCCTTATTCGAGGGCCGCGCGCCGCAAGGCTTCCCGGACGTTGCTCAGGTCGCGGCGACGGAACATGCCCCGGCCGTACTCCGCGATGGAATCGACCTTCTTGAGCACGACCCGGTCATCGTCGACGGCCACCTGGAGGATGGTGTTGGCCTCCAGCCCAAGTAGTTTACGGATGAGTTTGGGAAGGTAGACGCGTCCATTCTGGTCTACCACAATCGTATCCGACATGACCAAGTTCGATTAGCGCTGCCCCTTTTATTAAAAGCTTCGCTGAATGGTAGAACGCCGCCCGTGGTATCCGCGCGCGCGTGCCACTGGGGGTTTCCTTGTAAAGAAGCCTTATCTAGCGCGGAACCTGACACCTTTCCTGTGCCTCCGGAGGGCGAGCCGCTCCCCAGCCAGGGGAACGGCGTGCAGCCGACCATCGAGCAGGTGATCAGCGAGCCGGTTCAGGACTGGATCCAGCGCGAGCCCTTCCAGACGACGTCCGACATCAAGGTTCCCAAGAAACTCCTCGACCAGGTCATCGGCCAGGACCACGCCGTGACCGTGGTCCGCAAGGCGGCCGAACAGAAGCGCCACGTGATGATGATCGGCGACCCCGGAACGGGGAAGTCGATGCTGGCGCGCGCCATGACGGAGTTCCTTCCGCGGGAGGAGCTCGAGGACATCATTTGCTACCCCAACCCGGACGACAGCAACCAGCCCCGCATTCGCGTCGTGCCCGCCGGGAAAGGGAAGGAGATCGTCGACGCGCAGAAGATGGAGGCCAAGAAGAAGCAGGAACAGCGCACGACGTTCATGCTCATCATCATCGTCATCATCCTCGCGCTCGCCATCTGGTACGCGCTGCGCACCGGCGAATTCCAGGTCCTCTTCCTCGGCATCTTCGCGGGCCTCATCCTGTTCTGGATCATGCGGGCCAGCGGGTTCCGCAGCACGATCCAGCTCGTGCCGAAACTCCTCGTCAACCATTCGCCCGACGAGTTGGCTCCATTCATCGACGCCACGGCGGCCCACAGCGGCGCCCTCCTGGGCGACGTGCGACACGACCCGTTCCAGGCGGGCGGGCTCGAGACGCCGGCCCATGAACGCGTCGAATCCGGCGCGATCCACAAGAGCCACAAGGGCGTCCTCTACATCGACGAGATCAACACGCTCTCGCTCCAGAGCCAGCAACACCTGTTGACGGCCATCCAGGAAAAGAAATTCCAGATCACGGGCCAGAGCGAGCGCAGCTCGGGCGCCATGGTGAAGACCGAGCCGGTCCCCTGCGATTTCATCCTTGTGGCCGCCGGCAACCTCGACGCCGTGCAGGGCATGCACCCCGCCCTGCGCAGCCGCATCCGCGGGTACGGGTACGAGGTCTACGTCAAGAGCGACATGAACGACACCGACGACAACCGCCGCCACCTCTGCCGGTTCGTCGCCCAAGAAGTCACCAAGGACGGCCGCATCCCTCATTTCGACAAGACCGCAGTGGCCGAGATCCTCCACGAAGCCCAACGCCGCGCCGGACGCAAGGGCAAGCTCACGCTGCGCCTTCGCGAACTCGGCGGCCTCATCCGCGTCTCGGGCGACCTCGCCAAGGAGGAAACGGCGCCCTTCGTCACCCAGGAACACATCCTCCGAGCCAAGACCATCGCCCGCAGCCTCGAACAGCAGGTCTCGGACCGCTACATCGAGATCCGCAAGATGTACCGTCAGTTCCGGACGGAAGGCGCCGAGGTCGGGATGGTGAACGGGCTCGCCGTGCTCTCGGGCGACCCCAGCATGAGCCAATACAGCGGCATCGTGCTCCCCATCGTGGCCGAGATCACCCCGGCCTCCAGCCGCGGCGAAGGCAAGATCATTGCCACGGGCAAACTCGGCGACATCGCCAAGGAAGCAGTCCTCAACATCAGCGCCATCGTCAAGAAGTTCATGGGCAAAGACGTCCATAGCAACGACATCCACGTCCAGTTCATCGGCGCCAGCGAGGGCGGGGTCGAAGGCGACAGCGCCTCCATCAGCGTCGCCACGGCCGTCATCAGCGCCCTCGAACACATCAAGATCCGCCAGGATACCGCGATGACGGGTAGCCTCAGCATCCGCGGCGCCGTGCTGCCCGTGGGCGGCGTCACCGCCAAGATCGAGGCCGCCGCCGAGACCGGACTCCAACGCGTCCTCATCCCGCGCTCGAACCTCGTCGACGTCCTCATCGAGGACAAGTACCGCAACCAGATCGAAATCATCCCGGTCCAGACCATCTACGACGTCATCAAGGAGGCGACGACGGGCGTCACCAAGGACGAACTCCTGCTCAAGCTCTCCAAGTTGGGTCCCGACTGGGAGGAACGTCACAAGATGGCCATCGGCCCTGCCGGCGAACCCGACCCCGCCCGGCCCCGGCGCGTTCGCCGGCCGACGCCGAGCGTGCCGCCGGCCACGGCGCCCGCCGACGAATAGCTGCGAAGTCAAATCGACCCCTTTATCTAGCGGCGACGGCCTGAACAGGACGGGATGCGCTCGTCTCCTAGGAGGGTCCAGGTCTGCCCATCGCCGTTTTCGAACGCGTGAACACAGCCTTCACCAAACTCTTCAGCGGCCTGTTTGGCAAGAAGCACGTCAAGATCGGCATCTACGGGCCGCCCAACGCCGGCAAGACCACACTCGCCAACCGCATCGTCCGCGACTGGACAGGCGAGATCATGGGTTCCACCAGCCCCATCCCGCACGAGACCCGCCGCGCACGCCGCAAGGCGGACGTCGTGATCAAGAACGGCGGCAAGAGCCTCACGCTCGACATCATCGACACGCCCGGCATCGCCACCAAGATCGACTTCCACGAGTTCGTGGAAAGCTACGGCATGACCGAGGACGAGGGCCGCCGGCGCGCCAAGGAGGCCACCGAGGGCGTCATCGAGGCCATCCGGTGGCTTGAGGATGTCGACGGCGTCATCCTCGTGATGGACGCGGCCGAAGACCCCTTCACGCAGGTCAACGTCACCATCCTTGGCAACCTCGAGGCGCGCAAGTTGCCGGTCGTCATCGCCGCCAACAAGATCGACCTGCCAACCTCGAGCCCGGCCACACTCAAGAGCGCGTTCCCGCAGCACCCCGTGGTCCCGATCGCCGCCCTCACGGGCTACAACGTCGACCACCTCTACAAGACGCTCATTCAACACTTCCGGTGAGGTGACGCCATGGCCAACACAACCTCCGCCTCGCAAGGCGTCAAGATCAAACTGGTGGGCAAGAGCCTCCTCGATCCCATGCCGAGCGCCGAGAAGGTCCGCTACATCCTCGACCAGGTCGAGGCCGGCCAGGTCCTCGTGCTCGAGAAGGGCCTCTCCGCCACGGAGGAGGCCCAGCTCATCCAAGCCACCATGGCCGAGATCGACCATGAAAAGTTCACCGGCATCGAGATGCAGAGCTACGACCCGGAGACGCCCCCCGCGAACGCAAAGGGCCGCCTCCGCTGGCCCCTCTCCCTCGGACGCAAGACCAAGTCGAGGATGGTCGTCATCGGCCCCGCCAACCTCCTGCGCGGCGTGACCAAGGACCAGCATTCCGTGGTCGCCGTCCTCTTCCCTCCGGCGGCCCCCGCGGAGGCGTGAGGCGGTCGTGCCGCACCAGTGCCTCAAGTGCGGAAGCCTCTTCCCCGAAGGCACCACGACGATCCTGCGCGGCTGCCCCGACTGCTACGGCACGCGGTTCTTCTACACGGAGGAGCCCCTCACGATGGCGGAGCGCGACCGCATGCTCCAACAAGCGAACCGCGAATTGCCCGCCCTCCTGGAGAAACTCGCGAAGACCGCGCCGACCCCCACTCCCGCCGCCCCTGCGACGCCAGATGCCGCACCCCCGCGCCCTCCCGGTCAGAGCGAACTGCTGCCGGACGGGCGTCTCCTGATCCGGGTCCCCCGAGAATTGAAGAAGCGCATGGAGCGCGCCGTGGCCGGATGGGACTACGACGCCCCACCTTCGCCGGCCGCGGCTACGGCTGTGGCGCCTGGCCCAGAATCGCCCCCGCCGCTTCGACCCGCCGCGCCCTCTCCCCTTCCGCTCCCGGGGCCGTCGAACCCGACCGAGCCCCGCATCGCGTTCGTCACCGACGGCGCCCCGGAGACCGTCCGGATTCCCCAGGCGGGCGCGTACGAGATCGATGTGCGGCGGCTCCTGGACAAGAGCCCCGTGGTCGTCCAAAAGGACGGAACCTACCTCATCCACCTGGCGTCGCTGTTCGAGCAACCGCCGAAGAACGGGGAGCGCTGACCGGCCCCCCGCTAGAAGCCAAATCGATCCATCCAGCCGTACCCTTGGGAACGATGGAAGACGCGAACCACTTCGATTCTGGCCTCGCAGATTCGGAATACGACGCGCCAGTCGCCCACCCATAGCCGGTAGACGACGCCCCCTTTCCCGTGTCCAAGAAGTCGCTTGATGCTCAAGCTCGCCGCCTCGCCGATGGGATCGTCTGGGAGGGAGAGGATGGCGTTCCTAATCCGGCGTTTCGTCACCGGGGGAAGTCCCCTCACGGTGGCCGCCGCCGCTTGGGTCAATGCGACCTTCACAGATCCTCAGCGGGGACCCATCTCGTCTCGGAATCGGCCTCGCGTTGGATCTCCCGAATGAACAGGTCGCGCTCGTGTTCGTCCATGAGGCGAGTGAGGACGTCGCTGTAGGTCATGTCGCCGGCGGCATAGCTCCGCAGCCTGTCTCGAACCTTGGACTCCACGGGAATGCTGGTGGTGGCCATGAGAGCCTATGCGTCCCCCGACAATAAGAACCTTATTGTCACTCATAATGGCTTATCAGTGCGGCCGACGGGATTCGAACCCGTGCTGGGAGCTTGGAAGGCTCCAATGCTAGCCACTACATTACGGCCGCGAGGGACAGGGAGCGGCCCAAACCGCGGCGGCTCTTAAACCTCGCCTACCGGCGCCTTCGCCGTCGTGTTCCAGCGAAAAGTAACCGGGATCCTTGAACGACTCAAGGAGAAATCTTATAAGACGACGGGGGCCATCGACTCCTGATGACGGCACCGCTGGGGGCCCCTTTTCCCCCGGCAAACCCTCCCCTCCGGACCGACGCCACGGACCTCACCTGGAACGGCCGACCCCTCAGCCAGGGCCAGGTCGCCGCCGTCTTCGTCCTCGGATCGACGCTGATCCTTGCGGCCGGCATCGCCCTCAACTACGTCCTCACCGACGGCACGTGGGTCTCGATCATCACCCCCGTCGACTCCCCGTTCGGCGACGGCCCCACCTACTTCACCGATTCGCCCTACGACGTGACCAGCCTCGCCGTCCTCGTGGCGTCCCTCATCGCGATGGGCGCCGGGTTCCTGGCCGCTTACCAACCCCGGCTCTCGAGCCCCTGGTTCCTCTTGGCGACGGCGCTGGCCGCCCTTTTCGCCGGGGCGTACCTCGGCGACGCCTACGGTTTCGCCTCGACCGGCGAGCCCCTCTTGGCCATCACCCTCGCCGCCGTCCTGGGCGTCCTGAGCCTCGCCTGGTTCCTGGCAACCGTGATCGGCACCGGCAACCGCATGCACGCCATGCGCGCCGTCGGCCTGGTCCTGTTCGGGTTCTATTGGTCGATGCAGGCCATGAACCTCTACTACGCGGAAGAGGGCGACTTCGTGAACACCGTCTTCGCCGGCCTTGCCGTCTTCTTCTTCAACTATTTCGCCTACCAGGAGTTTCTCTCCATCAAGCGAAACGAGGACCCCCGTGCCCTCCACTGGCTCATCGGCGCCGCCTTCCTCACGACCGGGATGATGGGACGCGAGATCAACAGCCGGCGGTAGTCGGAATGCTCGA
>CAYVGY010000004.1:23513-47414 GCA_964451065.1 uncultured Halobacteriales archaeon | reverse complement strand
TTCCCAACCGCGGGCGCCGGGTGATGGCCTCTACTTCTCAACAGGCGGCCACGGTGACGTCATGGACTGGAAGCTCCTTTCCCTCGTCGGTGTCGGAAGCGCGGTCGGCGGCATGGCCCGGTACGGATTGGCCGGATGGGCCACCCGCGGCGATTTCCCGCTCGGGACACTCCTTGTAAACGTGCTCGGATGCTTCGCGATCGGTCTCCTCATGTTTGGGGGCCTTGCCGGGGGTTGGTTGAGCCCGACGGGTCGCGCCCTCCTGGGCATCGGCCTGCTCGGCGGCTTCACGACCATGAGCTCGTTCACCTACGAGACGACCGCTCTGGTCGAGGACGGCGCGTTTCGGGAGGCGGGTCTAAATCTCGGGGCGACCATCGGGGCTTGCTTGGTCGCGACTTGGTTCGGTCGCTTGGTCGGCCTTGCTGCCTGGTCCGGAGGTGCATAGATGGAAGTCGTCGAAGACGCCGTGCTTTTGCGAATCTTCCTGGGCGAGTCGGACAAGACGGACGGCAAGCCCACCTACAAGGAAATTGTGCACCGGCTGCGCGAGGAAGGCATCTGGGGCGCCACCGTGACGCGCGGCATCTACGGCTTTGGCAAGCGGAGCCTTCTTCACGCGACGTCCCCCCTTCGACTTTCTCAAGACCTCCCGATCGTCGTCGAGGCCGTCGACGGACGGAAGAAGATTGAGGCCATCGTGCCCAAGATCTCCGCCCTCGTCAAGGGAGGCCTCGTTGTGGTGATGCCGGTGAAGGCACACGTGCGCCTCGATTGAGCGGCCTCCCTGCATGCTTTTCCCGGCTAGAAGCGAAGCCGGTTCTTTGCGTAGAGGTCCATCATGAGGGAAACGAAGGGTCGAAGGTTTCCGTCGACTTGGGCCGCGTGAAGGGCCGCATAATAGTCCCGCCGGCGGCTCTTGGGGATGTTGAGCATCGGATACCCGTTCCTTTGGAGGATGAAGTTCATGAGAAGGCGGCCGACGCGGCCGTTTCCGTCCACAAACGGATGGATGACCTCGAATCCGACGTGAAAGTATGCGGCGACGACCAAGGGATGAATTCGCTTCTTGTTTCTCGTATACCATTCCAACAGGGCCTTCATGTCCTTGGGGACCTGTTTGGGCGCTGGCGGGACCCAGTCAACGCCCCGGACGTAGACCTGTAGCGTCCGGTAGGCGCCGACCTGGGAAGCGAGATCGGGCCGCAGGGTATCCCGAACCACCATGGCGTGCAACTCGCAGATCAGGCGCTTGGTGATGTCGCCGCGAGCGGACAGGAGATAGTCGTACGCCTTCCGGTGATTGAGCGCCTCGTTGATTTCCCGCAAAGACTTGGCCGGAACGAGGCCCTCGAAGAGGAGTTGGCTCGTTTCTTCCAGCGTCAGCGTGTTGCCTTCGATGGCGTTGGAGTCGTACGTGAAGAGGGCGAGGAAGGCCTCGTAGCGGTTCTCGCTCGTTTCAGCTGGCTCCTTCTCGAATTCCTCCTTGAGGCTGTCGAGAGCGCCAATCTCCTCCTCGGTGAGCAGCGCCCCCAGGACCCCAAGCTCCCGGTCGGCCTCTCGTTCTCGGCGAGCCAGTTCGCGCTTAGGCAAGTCGGCGCCGAGGTAGATTCGCTGCTTCGTCACCTTGCCATCTTTTCGGACCGATCGGACGCGGTAAAGGTAGCGCTTCTTTCCGCGCGTTTGGGTCTCGGTGTATGGCACGCCAGAATTGTATGTCTACTGTACATTATATGAATTGCCTAACAGTAGACATGTGGAAGTCAGCGACCGTGGCGGCTGTTTCGCCTTGGCGAACCCCCGCACGTGCTCCGGCCGTCTCGGTTCGTGACGGCGGGCGGAGATCGACGCGCGGCGCAGCGCCCTCAACTGCTCCATGGACGGGGTGAGGCTACCCTGCATGGGGCTGCCCGCCCCGGAGGCCGAAATCGCGGTTTCGCATCGCCCCGTCGGGTGGAAAGGGACTCGCTAGCACGACGCGCCGTAGGGGACTTCCCGGACGGTGAAGCGGGCCGAGTCGAAAGGGTCGAGGTCGGTTTCGACCCCGATGGTAATGCTTCCGCTGGCCTGGCCTTCGCGAGCATGCCAAAGCGAGAACGTTTGCTCATACGTCGCGCCTGGCTCCAGCGAAACGGTTCCGGTCGCCAAGTCCGTCGACCAGTCCTTGTCGATCCAGATGATTCGAATGGACGGGTCGATGGAATAGGCCCGCAGGTTGGTGATGGTCAAAGTGGATTGGCCCGAGCAGCCCTCCTGAACGTCGACCCAGGTCGGGTTCAGTTCCATCTCGAGTTGCCAATGGTCGTAGAGCGTGACCGACCAGCTGGCCTGGGTTTTTCGGTCCGGCCGGTCGACGGGCGAGACCTCGACGGTTAGGGTGCCATTCTGGGATTCTGGGGGGTTGTAGCGCGCATCATCCACCGGGCGGATGGAAACGTGCTCGACGACGGCCCTGCCGCAATCCTCGCCCGTCAGCCACGTGGAGCCGCAGCCCGTGTAGGTGCCGGGGGGCGTCAGGGCGGGCGCAATCACTTCGTGCGCGGTCAAGTCGGTCTTCCAGCTTCCCGTGACGTAGACGACGTGGACGGAGACCGGCTCGTCCTCGATGCCTTCGTTGTAGATGACGAGATCGGCGTGCCCGGCCGTGCAGTCGGAATTGGGACACGCCGCTGGATCGGCGTAAACGGTCGGCGCATACGAATCGGTCGGCCAGAGCTCTACGGATACGCTTCCGGGTGCGGAATCCATCTCCAGAATCGGAAGGACGGGATCCTTGGCGATGCCGGCGGCCGCCGCGAATGTTCCGAACAGAATCGTAGCGCCGAGCGTGAGGTGCGCTCCAAGGGTCAACTTCATCCAGCCGCGCGGTGGCAACCCTCTGTAAAGTACGTTGTGGTCAGGGCCTCTAGTTTGCGCGCCTACGCCTGTTCCAGGTGCTTGATGATGGTCTCGTACGTCTCCTGGATGGTCTGCTTCTTCGTGTTGAGGATGATGCAGCGCGCCGCCTTCATCTCGTCGCGGAAGAACGTCTCCTGGCGCGCGTGGTCGGGCGCAAGGAGATACGGATTGTACCAGGGCTCGCTGCCGTACGTGCCCCACTTCTCCTTGGGGCCGGCGCCGGGGCGGATGAGGGTCTTGCCGTCGTGCGCGTCGGGCGAGAACGCAACGGTCCGTGGACTGACCCCGTCCTCGACTTGTTAGCCGAAAAAACCGTCAGGGGCGCCAACCGGCGTCCACGCCGCAGCTGTCAGGAAGAAGCGATCAGGCGACCCGATTTCCAGATGCCGTCGCTCGAGCTCGAATCGATAAGCGCCGCCGTCGGAGTCGAGGGAAAAGTACTGGCCGGACCTGATGTCCCACGTGTGGACGCCACCAGGGCCGCGGACCGTCAGGGTTCCCTCCTCGTTCCCTCGGGGGTTCCTTGGGCCCGCGAAGACCTGCACGTCGTCCGTTCCGAATTCGTGAAGCAGGAAGGCGTCTTCGGTCACGCTTGTATCCCAAACGCGAGCGTGGAGCCCTCCCTCGAAGTCGTCGTGTGATGCCAGCACAAGGTCCTGGGATGCCTTGACGGTGTAGGAAACCTCCTCCGCGCATTGAAGTTCCACGCGGATGGAGTCCTCGCCGATGCCAGCGGAGGCTTCGGGCCAGGGGCGTACATCCCGCCCTATGACTGCGAAGCCAACCGAGTCGTTCGCCGGGCGCCGTTCGAGCCAAGACGTAAGGGCCTCTTGGTCGAGCTTGATTCGGACTGCGTAGCCGCCATGTTGGCCTATGAGTCCTCCAATCGTGCCACCCAATTCGTAGAGCGGCCCGGTGAGGTCTGCGTCGACGACCTGGATTGACGCCAGCCCGGACCCCGTGAGGGACCCCCCGACGAGCTTGTTGTCCCGAAGGAGAAGTGCCAACCCGGCAATTCCAGTGCCTGAGTTGTCGCCGGCCAAGCCGACCAATATACTGCAGGAGCCCAGGCCGTTGGATTTTTCAAGCGTCACGAGGAGGGCCGCGCGCTCGAGGGACGCGTTAGTCGACCACGTGAACGAAGTGCCTGGGTTTGGCTCCGTAGCCTTCGCCGCAGGTGCGGGTGTGTTCCCGGGTATCGAAGCCTTGTTCTCCGACCCACCGGGGGGGGTCGGTGAAGGTTGTAGGCACCCTGCGAGGAAGACGGCCGCAATGCCGACCGCGCGCCAACCGTCCACGCTCCCGGATTCTTCCGACCGTAGATAAGGCGTCGCGGAGCTGGAATCCCCGAACAGCTTCGGAGGTGGAAACTTGGTTGCTTTAGGGCCGCTCCGCAGCATTCATCGGGTTGGGTCAAATGCCGGCATGGCGGGGTTTGCGATGTTGATGGATAGGTTTGCAATCGGGCTGGTCATCGGATTCACGGTTGGGTATCTGCCGGGCGCGACGGCGGACCCAGGAACGATGGTACTTCTCTGTACGGCCACGGCTGGTCACGAGTGCTTTATTGACTGCACCGTCGGCTACTTCGTGGATGTGGACGTGGCGGGAAGCGGGACCGGAAAAGCAACATGCACCGAAGTCGTTGCGGAGTGCATTGCCTATCCGGGTAGCTTCCATTGCTACGACAGTTCAGACCCTGAAGAGGTCACCACGGCGGGCCTCGGCCTGTGTACGGCCACCGAACTGGCAGCTGCCACGTGCCGCGTCTACTTGTGAGGTGCGGCAGGGCCTGTCCATCGCCTGGCGGCGCGTGCAGCCAAGGGAACCATTCCACTTCTTCCATCCACGCAAATACGCTCTTGTCGGGGTGGCAAGTCACAAACGTTGGGGCTCGTCATAACCCTCGGGCGAAACGGGTCGCCGGGAGGACGGCACTCCGGAGTCACCCATCGGGCCACGTTAGGCTTGTTCCAGGTGCTTCACAATCGTCTCGTACGTTTCCTGGATGGTCTGCTTCTTCGTGTTGAGGATGATCGAGCGCGCCGCCTTCATCTCGTCGCGGAAGAACGTCTCCTGGCGCGCGTGGTCGGGAGCGAGGAGGTATGGATTGTACCAGGGCTCGCTGCCGTAGGTGCCCCACTTCTCCTTGGGGCCGGCGCCGGGGCGGATGAGGGTCTTGCCCTCGCGCAGGATCTTGATGGCCTGGTCGGGCGTGAGCTCGACCTCGGCCGGCGAGTCCTCGTCGCGGCGCAGGAGCACGATGAGGTTCATCTTGCACGTGTTGAGGACCTTGTCGGCGCCCTTCATCCATTCCCGGGGGAGGATGGCGCGGGAGTTGCCGAAGCCCCAGTAGCAGTGGTCCTCGCCGCCGTCGCGGATGGCGCACTTGGACTTGCCTTCGTGGTGGCACTTGGACGGGTCCGTGATGACGTTCTCGAGGAGGCATCGGTCGAAGATGGGTCGGAGCCACGCCTCTTCCTCCGCGTTCTCGGTGCGGACGTAGATGCGCCGCTCGGGCTGGTTCACGATGAACTCCGTCGAGTCCGTGACCTTCTCCGGGTGGCGGATGTAGATCCAGTCGTCGCCCAGCAGTTTCCCTTTCGGGTGCTGGAGGATCTTGTTGACTTGCGTCGTCTTCCCCGTGCCGGTGGGGGCCACGATGACCACGCCGCGCCCATCCACTTCGGCGGCGGCGCCGTGGATACTGTGCGTGTTGAAGTTGCGCTCGAGGATCACAGCCGCCATCCCGAGGGCCCAGCTCTTGCACTGGCCGTAGTATTCGGTGTTGACGAACACGCTCGTGTTCCGCTCAAGGCAGTAGTAGGCGTGGGCGTCCTTCTTGGGGACGCCGCTCACGCTGTAGATGAACCCATGCGGTTGGACCGTGCCGTCGTTGGGCCCCGGGTACCAGTTCTCGATCCAGAACTGGTACTGGTGGGCGCTGTTGGTGATGAGGCGGATGACGACGCCGTTGATGTTGGCGTCCCACGTGTACGTGTCGTCGTGGTGGAGCTGCGGGGTCACTTCGCCCAGGAGCTTGTCCAGGTCAGCACCCTTGAGGTCCTTGGTGGAACCGACGCGGCCTTGGCTCGCCGTCACGTAGTTGTTCAAGCGCGTCGCCGTCTTCGGCATGGGCTTCACGACCTCGGTCCGGGCGGTGGTCACGGCGGTTTCCCCTCCAGGGGATTGGCCAGAAAACCGGGTTCTATTTAATGGGTTGGACGGGCCGGTTCACAGGGTAGCGTGCGTGGCGCGTCGGCGTCACGCGACGCGCGGCACCGCGAGCGCGCGCACGCGCGGCGTGCCGCCCGGTGCGACATGAAGAAGCGATCCGTCGGGGACCTCCTTCCAGCCGTCGAGTCCCTGGAGATACTCGCGTTCCTGGCTGACGACCAGCGCGCCCTTGTACGTGCCGTAGCCGAGCGTGTAGTATTCCGTGGCGCATTTCTGGGTGCCGCAGGAGCCGGGTTCGTTGCCGACGTGGCGATACGCGAAGAGTTCTTGGCCGTCCGTGAGGAGGAACGTGAGGCTCGTGTGTCGAAGCGTCGAGACGCGGCCGGCGACGTTCCGGATGGCGTCGTCGAAGCTTGCGCCGCGTTTGCGTTCGGTCAAGAGATGAAGGAAGACGCGTTCGCTGTCGGTCTCGCCTTCGGTGGGCACGTTCCAAGGCGGGTTGAGGCCGTGGACGGTCCCGTTGTGGCAGAACGCCCACCCGTCCTTGACGAACGGGTGCGTGTTCTCGATTGCCTTCGAGCCTTTGCTTGCGTTGCGGACGTGCGCGAGGACGACGGTCCCGGCCTGTAGCACGACGGACCGCTCCACGGTGGGCGGATAATTCGGGTCCTGGGCCGCGTCACCGGGGCTTCGGGCGAGGTGGCCCATGCGGCCGCCCAGGATCCCCGCGATGCCCCAGCCGTCGCCGTGGCGCCGGTCGTCGGGGGGTCCCGTCTGGCTGTGGTGGGCTTGGGAGCGGAAGGCGTGGAGGATCTCTTTGCGGACGAGGGGGTCGTCGGCGCGGAGCGCGAGCATGCGACACATGGGAGCGGGCCTTGCAGGGGCCGATGCGCATATGGTGTTTGTGCCGTCGGCCAATCATCGGGCCTTGCGATTTTCAGCACGGCCCCTTGTGCCGCTTTTTAAGGCCGATGCACGCGGGGGCCGGTTGGCCCTAGAGGAATCGTCCAATCGGCCTTTAAAGAAAGGAGCCTCCATTCCTAACGGGCGAGCCGTGAAACGGTTCTTCGTGACCAAGACCCTCGTCATCGGCGCCGTGGCGGCGCTTCTCGTGGGCGGCGCCTTGGCCACCTTCCAGTCTTCCACCGAAGAGAAGGGCGACGAAGCCGTCTACGCGTTCCTCAGCGGCGGACCCGAGGCCGAGCAGGTCTGGACCACCTACGGCGTGCAAGAAATCGCGTTGGGACTCCTCTTGGGCGGCAAGCACCCGACCACGTACGCCAGCCTGGCCCCCCAGGGCGCCCGCTTCTTCCATCTCGATTCCGTGGTCTCCGCGTTCGACGCGACGCACCAACGGCACGACGCGTTGGTTGTCCTCCACAATGAGACGCTCCCCCAGTACGCCGGGTTCGCCTACACCGTCGTGGAACACGTCGACCTCGAGGTCCGCCAGACGTTCCGCCTCGACGAGAACATCGCGTTCGCCGATGCCAAGAGCCGCGTCTCCACGCAACCCGCCGCGACGAACGTCCAGAACAGCTTCTTCGACGTGCGCGACCCGGTCCTGCCCGGCCTCGCCTATCAAGGCGCCACGCTGGAACTTGGCTCCGTCCTGCGCGAGGCCGACCTCGCCATCCCGCCGGAATTCGCGGGCTTCGCCCGCGCCGCGCACGAGAAGGTCTGGGTGGAGACCCGCGCTGTCATTGATGGCGTCGACGCGTACGCGGTGCGGCACGAGGTCACGTATTCCGTGATCGCGCCGGCCCAATACTTCGCCGACGCGTCGCTCGACGCGGACGTGTCCCAACCGTTCGAGATGTCCGTCCGCGCCTGGACCATCGACTGGATGACGGGGGACAAACCCTACGCCATCCTTCGTGAAACGGGCGTCGAGTTCGACCGCGACGGGCAGAAGGAGGACGGACCCGCCGCGGCGTGGCTCCTCCAGAAGCTCACGCCCGGAGTCCAATTCATCCCGTGGCGCGCCCACGTTACCCCCAGTACGCACTGGGCCGACGACCGGACCGATCTCGAAGGCACGCCCGGCGGCCAGATCCACCCCGCGGACGGCACGAACCCCGGCATCTCCTACCCGTGGTCGGCCGCCATCGCGGCCGTGAAGGCCGACACGACCCTGCTGTCCTTCCGCGTCTGGCTTCAGTCTCACCCCCAGAACTACGTCGTCGGCGTCCGTTACGTCGAGGCCGTTCCCGGAACGACCTCGGCGACGTTCGGAGCCACGGAATGGCGGATCCTCTTCGCGAGCACCGATGGCAGCGGCCACCTCGTGGCCAGCCAACGAGCTGGGGGCACGTCCGCGACGAACCGAGACCACGGCGATCGGGGCGTCCCCGGCTTCAGCGCGCAGAGTTTCCCCGCCAATCCACCCACCCTCACGGACCTTCGAACGACCTGGCAGGAGTACGTGAGCACCACGGCCGCGCAGCGACCGTTCAACTACGTCCGCTGGGGAATCGACATCTCGGACCGGACCCAACACTGCGCGAGCGGCATTGAGGCCGAAACCGGCGCCAAGGATCTCGAAGTCTTCAACTTCCTCGAAGGCGGCCACACGAGTTCGGGACAATGCCCGGGAACCGAGAGCGATCCCTCCGTGAGCAGCCTCGTCATGGAGACGGAGTCGGGCCGCGTCGCCTCCGTCTACGAGGCCGAGAGTCGATATGACCTCGGCGCGCGCAACGCGCCGCCCGGAATGAAGAGCGGGTGGTCCCGCGCGGCGTCCACGGTCCCCGCCGGCGTCCAGCCGCCGTCGCCCGCCACCACGGCCGGCGCCTCCGCGGGCTTCCTCGGACTCTTCCTCCTCGCCTACTTCTGGCCCGTCCTCAAGTTCGTCGGCGCCAAGATGGTGTTCATCGCCGGCTACGCCAAGATCGGCAAGGAGGACGTCCTCAACAATCCCGTCCGCGACGGCATCCTGCAGCTCATCCGCGGTACGCCTGGGATCCACGCGAGCGACATCGCCCGCCAGGCGAATGCCGGCTGGGGCACCATCGTCTACCACCTCTCCGTCCTCGAGAAGAACAAGATGATCACGAGCCTCGTCGACGGTCGCCACAAACGGTTCTTCCCCGCCGACACCGTCGACTACAGCAAGCGGGGCCAGTTGGCCGCCCTCATGAACGCCAACACGAAGGCCATCTACGAGATGATCGAGGGCCAACCCGGCATCATCCAAGGCGAGCTCGCCGGCCGCACGGGCCTCACGATCCCCACCGTCATCTGGCATCTTCAACGCCTTGAACAGGCGGGCCTGGTCGGCCGCGACAAGTCAGGCCGCAGATTCCACTACTTCGCGAACCCCGTCTACCAGCCGAGGCAACCAGGCACCGAGACGATGGAAGTGCAGTGACGGCGCGGGCGACCGGCAGCCTTAGAGCGCCATCCCAAAATCCTGCATGAACCGTTCGATGCGGTCGAGTTCGCCGAGGAACTTCTGCCCGGCCTCCGTGATCCGATACGTCCGACGCTCGGATTCCACGCTTTCGGCCACCCATTGCCGTTTGAGGCAATCGCCGAGGTACTCCTGCAACCGCTCGTGGCTGAGGTTGGCGAGGAACAGGAGCCGCGTAGTGCCGATGCCTGGTTCTGTCTTCACCGCTCGCAAAAGGTCCAGGAGGATGCGGTTGCGGGAGCGGTATTCCTTCGCCATTCATTTGGCCCCGATCGGGCGCGCGACGGCCAGGTAGAGGAGGAAGTAGCCGACGACGGCCGCGACCTCGCCGTACAACGTGCGAACGGCTAGCGGATCCTGCTGGTAAAGGGCGAGGAACTGGCCGACCATGAGGAGGAAGAATCCGAAGGCGGTCTGGAGGCTCCCGGCGCGGGCGCGCGCGATGTGGTTGAGGCCGGCGTGGAGCACGACGAAGAACATGGCGACGAGCGTGAGCAGGTTGAGGCCCGGGGCCGCGCGCAGAAGGAGGGGGACGAGGGCCGGCGTCCACTTGAACGGTTTGCGGCCGAAGCTGAGGAAGATGAGGACGAGGCCGAGGATGAAGGAGCCGAAGTAGAGCCAGAACAGGGCGTCGACGCGGTCGAAGCGTTCGTCGTCGTAGTCGACGCGGCTCGCATACCATTCGAGCAATGCCGCGCTCGCCTGGGCGAGTGCGAGGAGAAGGAATCCGGAGCCAAAGAGGGCCAAGGGTCGGGCCCGGCTCACGAAGTAGGCGCGGAAGACGGCGTTGGCAGTAAGAAGCGCGAGGACGAGGCCGCCGGCCTCCGCCAGGATGAGGTAGGTCGATTGCTGGTCCACCACGGTTTATAACCCTCCGGCTGTCGTCCGCGTCCTCCCTTAGCCGGTGATGAACGAATCGTCCAGAACACTCATTCGGGCCCGATATGAATAGGGGGCCACTTATAGGACGTCGGTGTGAGTTCGATGCCCTGGTCTCCCCGCCGCAAAGCCGCCCTGTTCTCGGGTTTCCTCCTCCTGGCGAGCCTGGGCTTCCTGGTCACCGCCGCCGCGGACACCAACAGCCAACTTTCTCCGTTCCTTCGCGGCCACGAATTCCCCGACGAGCGCCCGCTTTCCCGTCACGAAGTCGTCTTGGCGGTCCACGTGGGGTCCCTCCAAGGCGATGAAGTCGAACGCGTAGAGGGCGCAACCGTAAGCATCTATTCCATCTCCGACGGGTCGGAGGAACTCGTCAAGGAAAAGTCCACAGACGAGAAAGGCCGCGCACTTTTCCACCTCAAGCCAGGCGCCTACCGCGCGCAAGTCGACTGGGAAGGCTATTCCGCGAGCCAGAGCGGTCGCCTGCGCGAGAGCCAGCGCGTCGGCGTCGTGTTCGACGAAGAGGGGACCGCCTTCTGGCGCCTGCCCACACCACACGGGCAGCTCGAGCGAAAGGGCGACTTTGGCGGCCTCATCGTCCGCGTGGGCGAGAAAACGAACCGCACGGATCGACCGGTCCCCGTCGAAGGCGCGACGGTAACGGTCTACGAAGCGAACGACAATGGAGCCCGCGGTGACGAAGTCGCGTCGGCGACGACGGGTCCCCGTGGCGGCGCCGCGTTCGACCTTCCCAAGGGTCGCTACGTGGTCGAAGTGTCGTGGGAAGGGATGGCGGGCAGCGCATCGATCGAGCTCCGTCATGGCGCCCAACTGTTCTTCCTGGCCGACGGGGATAGTATCGACCAGGTGCGGCCGCCGCACGATGGCGAACACGGCAGGCCGAAGGACCACCACCGCAGCCCGTAAGGCCCGTTCCCCAAAGGTTGATGGAAGGGTTTGCCCCTTACCGCGGCGTGGCCAGGATCATCCGTGGCTTGGTTGCCGGGCTGGCGACCCTCGCCCTCGTCGCTTCGTCCGCCGGTTGCCTCGACCACGTTGGGCCCCGCGATACCGTGATTCGGAACGACGCAGCCAGTTCGTCGTCGACGACGCCAACGAGCAACTCCACCGCGGGCGTGAATTCCACGGGCCCGCCCGACGGTTTTTCCCCGCCCAGCGACGATTTCGACGCCGGCTCCGGCTAGGTATATGTAGGTCCTCTCAGCTTGCGCGGCGTCATGCCCCGGCGCCCCTTCCAGAAGGTTCTCGGCCGGACCCCTCAGGTCAAGATCCTGGATTTCTTGGCCGCCCGCAAGAAGCCGGCGAGCGTCGTGGAGATCCGCAGGAAGATCAAGGTCCACTACATTTACGCCACCAAGCTCGTGAACGGCTTGGAAGACGCGGGCCTCCTCGAGGGGCGCCGCGAAGGCCGCAAGCACCTCGTGTGGCTGAACGCCAAGAACCCGATGGTTCGCACGATCGTGGACCACAAGCGCCACTAGCTAGAATGTGACGACGAGCTTCCCGAATTGGCCGCCGCGCTCCAGGAGCTCGAACGCGTCACGGGCGCGCTCGTGGGGGTACACGCCGCCGACCACCGGCTTGAGTTTTCCCTGCGCGACGAGGTCCATCGAGCGCCGGAAGTCCTGCGAGTTGCCCATGGTGGACCCCAACAACCGGACCTGCTTCCAGAACACGTAACGAAGGTCCAGGTCGACCGTCTGGCCCGTCGTGCCGCCGGGAATCGTGATGGTGCCGCCCTTCCTCACTGCGCGTACGGAGGCGTTGATCGTTTCCTTCCCGACGGAATCGACGACGAGGTCCGCGCCCCGCCGGCGCGTGAGCTCCCACACCCTCTTGCTCCAATCCTCCGTCTTGTAATTGATGACGTCGGTGGCTCCCAGCGCCTTGGCCTTCGCGAGCTTCTCGTCCGTCGAGCTCGTCGCGATGACGCGCGCGCCCGCCAGGGCGGCGAGCTGGATGCACGCTGTGCTGAGGCCGCTCCCCGCTCCGAGCACCACAACCGTGTCACCCGGCTTCACGCCGCCCTTCGTCACGACCAGGCGGTACGCGGTCTGCGACACGAGGGCAGCCGCCGCGGCCGCTTCGTACGACAAGGAATCGGGGATCTTGTAGAGGTTCTTGGCCGGGACGCGGACGTACTCGGCCATGGCGCCCGGCATGTGCTCGCCCAGAATGCCGTACTTGTCGCATTCGGATTCCTCGCCGGCCTGGCACCGTTCGCAGACGGAACAGTAGATGCCCGGGTTGAACGTCACGCGGTCACCGGTGGCGTAGCCGTCGACGCCGGAGCCGACCGCGTCGATAACGCCGGCGGCGTCGCTGCCGACCACGTGGGGCATTTGAAGCGTGAGGCCCTTGATGCCCCGGATGGTGTAGAGGTCCAGGCGGTTCAGTGCCGCGGCGCGGACCTTCACGAGCACTTCGCCCGTTTGGGCGGTCGGCTTGGGCAAGTCCACGACGCCGACTTGGTCCAGTCCACCATGGGCCCGAATCGCGACGGCTTTCACGCCCGGCGCGATGTCCGCGGTCGCTTTAACGGTTCGGGCCCGTCAAGTCACGCGCTTCTTCTTCGAATGGATGAGGGGCGCAAGTTCGGCGGCGGCCGCCTCGATCTCGGCGCGCAACGCCTCGACCTGGTTGGGCGCGGCGCTCGACGTGAAGTACAGCGCGAGGTTGCCCGGCAGGGGCGCCATCGCGATGCTGCCCTTTTCGTAACTGGCGACGATGGACTTCGAGGGCCCATACCCCAGATGCCCCGCGACAGTGGAAAGCATCATCTGCACGGTTCCGGCCAGCACGGCCGTCACGTCCTCGGCGCCGGACCGGTCCCGGACGTGGCCGTGGATGAGCGCGCCGTCCCCGCCCACGATGCCCACAGTGTTCACGAGGTCGCTCTGCTCCAGGATCTGGTTGATGAGACGCTTGATCTCTTGGGCCCGCTCCTGGACTTCGCCGGTCTTGGGCGCCGTTGTAGCCTGGACCGGCATGTTGGCGGCGGCCTCGACGATGTGCTGCACGGCCTCCGACAACTTCTCGGCAAAATCGGGCGCGTCCTTGTTCACGAATTCGCGCGCGCCGAGTGCCAGCGTCCGCGCGACAATGAAATGGCTTCCCATCCCCGAGGCCACGATGACAGGAAGGTCCTGCTTGCTCTCCCGCAGCTTCGCCATCACTTCGGTCCCCGTCAGGTCGCCGAGGCGATAGTCCAGGACGACGGCGTCGAACTTGTCCTTCGTCGCCTTCTGGACGCCTTCGGCGCCGGTCTCCGCGAACTCGACGTCGGCGTGCTTCTTGAGCGCCCGCTCGATGATGAGCGCGTCGTCCGGGTTGTCCTCGATGACCAGAATCCGCATCGCGTACGCCTGCTGACCCGTGCCGAGGGTCGCCTCGCAATATAGCCCTATCGGGGACGGCCGACCCCCCGCTACGGGCGACCCGCGTGAACCACGGCTAGCCAGAAGGGTTAGGAACGCGCGGAGGTTCCACGAACCCGGAGCCCGGACCTCATGCGAACACGCCTTGCCTTGATTGGTGCCCTCGTCGCGTTGACTGCGTCAACAGCCGTTTCCCCAACCGCCACGGCCCACCCCGTCGGCTACGTGGCGGGGTCCTACGTTACGGTCGACGCCGTCCCCAACGGCTTCGGCCAGTCCACCATCCAGATCGTCGACACCGTGTTCGTCCCGGCGGCGGGCGACTACTGCCAAGACAACACAGGCGACCTCCTCTGCGGCGGCCCGGGCGACTTCTTCGGCGACTTCTGTGACACCATCACGCTCACGAGCGGCGTCGACTGGGACCCGGCCGTGCCCCTCATGGTCCGGGTGCACCCCGTGGACCTTACGACCTGCGGCGGTCCCACGGGCGGATTCACCGGCCTCATCACCCACACGCCCTAAAGGAGCGGATTCGATGAGGCTCGCTCTCCCGTTGTTCGCTGTCTACGGTTTGACCATTCTCGCCGCCACGACGGTCGCCCCCACGGCCGCCGCTCACCCCGTCTCGTATGTGGCGGGAATCTACGTGGTGGTGGACGTTTCCTTCGACCCCACGACGGCTGAGGGGTTCATCCTCATCGTCGACAATGTATTCGGCGACCCCGTCGTGGGCGACTATTGCCAAGACAACAACAACGACAACATCTGCGGCGGAACAGGCGACTTCGGCGACGACTTCTGCGGTGCCGTGCACTTGTCCCCGGGCCCGTTCCCGGCCGCGAACTGGGACCCGACCATTCCCACCCAGGCCCGGGTCCACGCCGTCGTCTTCTTGTGCGGGACGCCCACCTTCGGCTCCACCGGCGTTTTCGTCCACTCCTAGGCACCCAAACACGGCCGACGAAAAGGCCATGACCTGGCGCCGCCTGCCCAAAGGCGGGACACCGTGAACAGGGCCGGCTTTGGCTTCGGCGTCGTCTTGCTACCACTGGTGGGTTTGCTCGGCGCGCCGGCCACCCTAGCGCAGTCAGACCCGGGGGGCCTGTGCATTACAGAAGGCCCGCCGTCCGCCGAAGAGCAGCGGGGGACCACCGCGGTTTCGGTCGAGACGACGGTCGGCGCGATCACCGTCTGGCTCTGCGACGAACAAGCACCGGTCACGGTCGCGAATTTCCGGCTCTACGTCGAGGAGGGATTCTACGACGGCACCATCTTCCATCGAGCGGTCCAAGATTTCATGATCCAGGGGGGCGGCTACGACGAATTCGGCGATCCCCTCACGGCGGGCCACGCGCCCATCCAGAACGAGGCGGCGTCGTCCGGCCTCCTCAACCGCGATTACACGCTCGCCATGGCCCGGACGCAGGACCCGGACTCGGCGACGAGCCAGTTCTTCATCAACGTCGCCGACAACGACTTCCTCGACGCCGGCGACGGATTGGACGGGTACGCTGTCTTCGGCTACGTGGACGCGGACGACGGCTCGCAAGACGTGGTCGATCTCATCGAATCGCAGCCGGCCCACCAAGGAACCGTCAACGACCCGTGCTACGACACGACGCCATCGTGCCCCGACGACCCGGTCGTAATTCTCGAAGCCAAGGTTCTCGCCGATCCTGATTCCCCCACCACGGCGCCCGTCCAGTCCGCCGCGAAGGCGCGGTCGGGCCTCAGCAAATTCATCTCGACCGTCGTCGACGACGCGCTCCTGCCGGTCGTGATCGGCCTCGTCGTTGTCCTTGGCACGCTCGGGCTTCTCTTCGAACGACGCCAGTTGGCCCGGCGAAGGTCGCGCGCCACCGGCGCGCCAAGCAGCGTGCCCGCCTGGCAGCCTCCACCACCGCAAGATTCCTGGGCGGCGGCCGAGCCCTCAATCGACGAAGAGCGCATGCGACTACTGGACGAGCGTTTCCGGCGCGGCGAGATCGACGAAGCCACGTACCGGCGCCTTCGGGACCAATCAGGGCCGCGCTGAGGCCCCCGAAGCCGAAAATGCAAAGCAGGACCGCCACAAGCCTTTAATGGTGGAAACGTGTCGAAATGAGCGCCTTGTCCAGGAACGTCGCCGGCCCGCTATGCTTCGCCCTCGCCTTCCTGGCGGGCGCCTTCGCCGGGTGCCTCACGGATTCCCCGTCGGCGGGCGACGACGGACCCCTGGACCCGCTCCTCGACCAGCTCTCGCAGCCTCTTTTCGACATCCTGGACGGCCAGAGCGTTTGGATCGAATCCACGGCCGACGACACGCTCCTCCATGCCGCCCTCTTCCTGCCCGACGTGTCCAAGAACGCGGAATGGAAGGCGCCCACCATCCTCGTCATGTCGCCCTACAATGGCGACGACGCGCGGGAAGACCCGAACGACCCGGCCAGTCGCCCCATCTACTTCCGCTACCAATGGCTCCTCGAGCACTTCGTGTCGCGCGGCTACGCGGTGGCGTTCGAGGACGTGCGCGGCACCGGCGACTCGGGAGGATGCCTCGAACAGACCGCCCAACTCCAATGGCAGGACGGCTACGACTCCGTCGAATGGTTCGCCAGCCAACCCTGGTCCAACGGGAAAGTCGGCATGTTCGGCAAGTCCTACGACGCCGAGACCCAGCAAAGCACCGCCGTCACGGCGCCGCCTCACCTCGCCACGATCGTGCCCGTCTCAAGCGTGAGCGGCCAGTACGAGTACAGCTTCTACGACGGCGTCCCCTTCACGCTTCAATCCTTCCTCTCCAACGTCGGCTACATGGAATCCGACGGGCTCCAGGTCCCGACCTCCGAGCAGGGACGCATGCAGTACCCCAGCCGCGTCGGCTGCCACCCCGGCATGCTTGCGCAAGGCCTCGACATGAGCGGCGACTGGAACGCATTCTGGGAGGACCGCGAGATCCGCCACCACGCGGACAAGGTCAAGGCGAGCGTGCTCTACGTCCACGGGCTCCAGGACTGGAACGTGAAGCCTGTGGCCATCCGCGACTGGTTCAACCAGATCCCGAGCGAGAAGCGTGCCCTCTTCGGCCAATGGGGCCACGACTACCCGGAGCAGAACCGCTGGGAGGGCCAGACGAACTGGAGCCGCCAGGACTGGCGCACCATCGTCCATAAGTGGTACGACCACTACCTCCTGGGGCTCGAGAACGGAATCCTCGACGACCTGCCCCCAGTCCAGGTCCAAGATTCCTCCGGCGCGTGGCGCGTGGAGGAGACGTTCCCGCCGGTTGATGCCACCCCGCTCGAGTTCCGCTTTGCCGGAACCGCGTCCCTCGATGCCCTCGGCCGGGAAGGGCTCGATGCTCCCCTCCAGATCCGCGAGAACGACGAGGCCTTCCTGCGAACCAACACCGGCCTCAACGTGCCCACCGGACCGTCCGACCCCTTCCAGGAATCCGTCACCCTCGTCTCCGGCGTCTTCGACGGCGACGTCCACTTCAGCGGCTGGCCCACCCTCAACCTCACCATAGCGCTCGTGGACGGCCTCTTTCCCTACCCGTCGCCGGACAAGATCGACGCCCACTTCGCCGCCAACCTCCTCCTGGAGGACGAGAACGCGACGAAGACCTGGATCAACGCCGGCTACCTCAGCGCCCGCCACCGCAACGGCGTCGACCAACCCGAGGATGTCTCCAAGGACGCCGCGATCGACTACCAGATCCGCTTCTTCCCCGCCGACACTGTCATCCCCGCGGGCTCGCGCCTCAAGCTCGTCCTCTCGATGAGCGATTCGTGGACCCAGCCGCAAGGCTGCTTCTGCGGCGCCATCATCAGCGACGGCGCGCTCAACCTCCCAATCCTGACCCGCGACTGGGAAGCGTCGCGCCTCGACGTCCCCCTGGGCGACCCCATCGACCACAAGTGAGGCCAGGCCACCGGACCAAAGCCTTCTTCTACTTCCACGACCCGCGGCCACTGGCTTGGCCGCCAATCTGTCGGTTTTTCGCGTCCTCGGGATTCCGCTCGTGGCCGCTCTCGCGCTTTCCGGTTGCAGCGACTCCGCCCCTGAAAACCTAGCCGGAGCAGACCCAGGCGCTCCCACCGACGGAAAGGCCGATGACGCCACCGATCCCGTCAACGGATCCGCCCTTCCCATCGAACCCGTCGACCACCCCCTCGCATGGACGGGCTCGATCCCCTACGGCGCCTGGCTCTGCGACGCCGCCGTCGCCAAGGACTGCCTCGCCCAACCCGCAGACGCGTACGGAACCGAGTTCCGCCAATCCGACATGGCCGGAAACATCGTGGGTGGAAACCTCACGCTCACGTGGGTCGCCGCCTCGCCCCTCACGACGGACATGAGCCTTGGGATGCTCGTGGACACGCCGGGCTGCGATACCTGCAACCGCACACACCTTGGACCCGACATCACAGGCCCCTCCCCGCTCACCTTCGCGATTCCCGCCGGGACCGTCATCGACGAGGGCGCCGGCCTCCATGTCTGGGTCTACGGTGGCCCCAGCCAAGGCGCGGGCCCCGAATACGTCGGCCTCAGCGGCAAACAGGACTTCTCGCTCGCGGGCGCCGTGAGCGTCCTTCCCGCGTCCGCCTGATTCTGGCGCCCCCCGCAAAAGCATTTACGTCCGGCCCCCGAGTATCGCATCCCCCGTGCCTCCCTTCAAGGTCCACGCGAACTACCAACCGGCCGGCGACCAACCCCAGGCCATCGACGCCCTCGCCGGCTGGGTCGGCCACGCCAACAGGTACCAGACCCTCCTCGGCGTCACAGGTTCCGGCAAGACGTTCTCCGTAGCCCACCTCGTCGAGAAGGTCCAGAAACCGACGCTCGTGATTAGCCACAACAAGACCCTCGCGGCCCAGCTCTACGAGGAACTCAAGGCGTTTTTCCCCAACAACGCCGTCGAATACTTCGTGAGCTACTACGACTACTATCAACCCGAGGCCTACATCCCCCAATCCGACACGTATATCGCGAAAGAGGTCGACATCAATCGCGAGATCGAACGCCTCCGGTTCAGCGCCACCCAATCGCTCCTTTCCCGCAAGGACGTCATCGTCGTCTCCTCCGTGAGCTGCATCTACGGCCTCGGCAGCCCGGAGTCGTACCGCGACGAGGTCGTGATGCTCGCGCGCGGGGACAAGCTGAAGCGCGACGAGCTCCTGCGGCGCCTCGTCAAGGTCCACTACAACCGCAACGACTTCGAGCTCAAGCCCGGCCGGTTCCGCGCGCGCGGCGACGTCGTCGACGTGATGCAGCCTGGCGACGAGTCCGTGACGCGCGTCGAGTTCTGGGGCGACGAGGTCACGAAACTTGCGGAGGTCGATCCCCTCAAGGGGACCGTCAAACGCGAAGAGAACCAGGTCACGATCTTCCCCGGCCGCCACTTCTTGGTTCCCGAAGGCCTCGACACCGCGCTCGGCCGCATCGAACAAGAGCTCCAAGCCCGCCTCGCGGAATTCAAGGCCGGCGGGAAGCTCCTTGAGGCCCAACGCCTCGAGCAACGGACGAAGTTCGACCTCGAGATGCTGCGCAACCTCGGCACGTGCAGCGGCGTCGAGAACTACTCCCGCCCCCTCTCCGGCCGGCCCGCCGGCGACCCCGGCTGGTGCCTCCTCGACTACTTCCCCAAGGATTTCCTCATGGTCATCGACGAATCCCACGTGACCGTGCCCCAACTCCACGGCATGTACGAGGGCGACCGGGCGCGCAAGGAAATCCTCATCGAGTACGGGTTCCGCCTGCCGAGCGCCCTCGACAACCGGCCGCTCAAGTTCGACGAATTCGAGCGCAAGATGCCCCGGGTCGTGTACGTGAGCGCCACGCCCGGCCCGTTCGAACTCCAGAAGTCCGGCAAGCACATCGCCAAACAGATCGTGCGCCCGACAGGCCTCATCGACCCCGAGGTCGATGTCCGGCCCGTCAAAGGCCAGATCGACGACCTCCTGGCCGAGTGCCGCAAACGGGCCGCCGCCGGCGAACGCGTCCTCGTCACGACGCTCACGAAGAAGATGGCCGAGGACCTCACGCAGTATTTCCGCTCGCTCAACGTGCGCGTCGAGTACCTCCACAGCGACGTCGAGACGCTCGAGCGCGTCTTCATCCTCGAGGGCCTCCGGCGCGGCGAGTTCGATGTCCTCGTCGGCATCAACCTCCTGCGTGAAGGCCTTGACTTGCCCGAGGTGAGCCTCGTGGCGATCCTCGACGCCGACAGGTACGGGTTGCTTCGCAGCGAGACGAGCCTCGTCCAGACCGTCGGCCGCGCCGCACGCAACGTCCACGGGAAGGGCCTCATTTACGCGGACCAGGTCACGCCCGCGATGAGGACGGCACTCGAGACGACGAACGCGCGCCGCGCGCGCCAAGTCGCCTACAACGAGGCGCACGGCATCGTGCCGCGCACGGTCGTGCGGGCGCTCAAGAGCCTCGCCCAGGATGGCATCGAGCGGAAACGGCGGGCCGCGGCGGAACCGACGCCGCTCCTCCTGCTGCGCAAGAGCAAGAAGGACTTGGCGCCCGAGGAGAAGGCGGGCGTCATCCAGGTGCTCGAGAAGGAGATGCGCGAGGCCGCGAAGAACCTGGAGTTCGAGAAGGCGGCCCTGTTGCGGGACAAGATCATCGAGTTGCGCCGGTAGGCCCCCGTGCGCGCCGGGACATGGACGGCCGTCCGGACCCGGCAGGCCTTGCCATCAGAGCGCCCAGCCCCTCTCGCCGCAACTCTTATATCGTTGAGTTATCCAATGTAGCTTGGAGTAGTTCGCAATGCCTAAGGCCGTCATCGAGCTTTCCGACCACGCGAACCGAGTAGTGAACGTGGTGAAGGCCAAGGAAGGACTCAAAGGAAAATCCGAAGCCATCGAGCGGATCGTGGAGGACTACGAGGAACACATCCTGGATCCGAGCCTGCGACCCGAATTCGTCCAAGAGGTCCAAAGGGTTCGCAGGGGATCGTTCCGAAAGGTCCAGAAACTCGGCGACCTCCTCGAGTAGCCACCATGGCCTGGAGCCTGGAGGTCTCGCCCGAGTTCGAGGGGGACTTCCGCAAATTGGCCTCCAAGAACGCGGCCTTCCGGACCGCCGTCGAAAAGAAAGTCGCCCAAATCCTGGCTCAGCCCCTGCACTACAAGCCGCTCCGAGGTCCGCTCGCGGGCGTCCGGCGCGTGCATGTGGCAGGGTCGTACGTCCTCCTGTTCGAAGGGGATACGAGGCGAAACGTCGTGCGGCTGTTACGTCTGGCACATCACGACGAGGCCTATGGAATCTAAGGACGAGCCTGCGCTAGCGGGCCGCGAAAAGGGCCTGCCGTCGCGCCGCCTCGCTTTTCGCGGCCCCCCGAGCCCCACCGCTTTTAACCCCCGGCCGCCATGGAGCCCGCCGGAGTCTCCATGAGCCCGACCACCCAGACCACGAACGGGTCCAACGGCGAGACCGCCGAGGCCCTCAAGACCTTGGTCAAGGCTGGCCTGGAGCTCGGCGTGGCCGAAGCCGTCCGGCGGCTCTCGATGCTCACGCCCACGGGCCGCGAGCGGCCCGACGAGGTCGAGGTCGACGCCGTCCTCACCGGCGCGGCCGTGACCGAACTCGTCGACGCCATCCGCCAAGATCCCACCGGGGTGTTCCAACTGGTCAAGGAAGTCTGGAGCCGAGGAGGCACCAAGGACCGAACCACGGCCGCGCGCGCCCTCGGCCACGGCTTGAGCCGCATCGCGCCCCACAAGGCCTTGGGCCTCAGCCGCGACCTTGCCACCATGGCCCGGTCGTCCAAGGAAGCCGATTTGATCGGCGCCGAAGCCATCGGCCCCCTCCTCGAGGCGAATCCGCCCTTCTTCGACCGAGTCAAGCAGTTCCTCAAGGACAACGAGCCGATGGTGCGCCGCGCCGCCATCGCAGGCCTCGTCTGGTACGTCGGCCGCAACCGAAGGTACGCCGCCACGGCGCTCCAAGCCATCCTCCTCATCGCCGAACAGAACGAGAAGGAGATCAAGACGGGCATCCGGTGGGCCGTCCGGGAGGCTTCCAAGGTCGACTGGAGGGGGACGGCGCAGGCCATCGCCGAGTGGGCCGAGTCCGACCCGGCTCGCCTCAAACCCGCCAAGCAGTACGCGGCCGCCACCGCGGAGTCCACGCGCGCCAACGTCGAACGCTTCGTCATCCTGCGCCTGGCCAAGTTCGTGGACGGCGAGAAGAAGACGCGCGCCAGGTGATGGATCCTGGGACGCTCGAAGCCGACCACCGAGGCCGCGCCGACGCCCGAAGCGCCAAAGAAATCCCGAGCGAAAAAGACGGCCGCGGTCGCGCTGGGCGCCGGTGTCTTCCTGCTCCAGAACCGCGAACTCTTGCTCCAGGCCCTCGAACTCCTGCGCCGTTCCCGGGCGGTCTCCGCGGAAGACGAGGTCAAGCTTCTTGCCGCGTACGACCAAGGAACCCCTCAATCCCGCAACGAACTTCTCGGACTCGTCGAGAACCTCCAACACGCCCGGTATGGGGCCGTTGCCGTGCGTCTGCGCCCCGAAGGGGGCACCTTCGACCAAGAGATTCGGCGCGGGACGCGGGCGGCCCTGGAGGAAGGCAAGCGCTTCGTCGACGAGTATCGCGCCGAATTGAAGGCGGAGGGCCGTGCCGCCGTCGAGGAGGGCGAGGTCCTCGTCCGCCGCTACAAGACCGAACTCCAGCAGTTCCTCGACGAGAACCAGCCCACCGTCGAGGCCGTGGAACGCGTGAGCCATGACCTGGCCGATGCGGGCCGCCAACTCGCCGGCGCCGTAAAATACGCCGGCCGCGAATTCGCCGACGAACTCGTCAAGCAAGGTAAGCGCGCGCTCAGCGGCATCGACACCGAAGCCTACGAAGTGGCTCTCCTGGAGGGCTCGGCGCGCGTCGTCGACCGGACCGGCAAGGGCTTGCGCGCCTCGCTGGCGCTCCTCGGCGTGTTTTTCCTCCTCGTCGGCGCCCTCTTGGGCGCCAGCCTCTACCCCCCGCTCCGCACCGCCGCCCTCATCGCCACCGGCTCGGTGGCAGGCCTCCTGGGACTCTTCCTCATCTGGTGGGGCTGGCGCATCAGTCGAGGCCTCCGCGCCGGCGCCCGCGAACTCCAACGGCTGGCCGCGATGCGTGAAGAGGACCGCCACGAATACTTCCGCACCCGTCTGGCCGCCGAGGCCGAACCCCGCCCCCGTGCAACGGCCGATGCCGTGACCGATTCCTCACGTGCCCCAACAGGAGAGAAACCCACTTCCACCGAACCCGGGTAACGTTTTTCTAGGGGCCGCGTCCATCGCGCGTTCCCCAATGACTTCTGAGATCATCGTGCGGGGGGCCCGCGAGCACAACCTCAAAGGCATCGACGTGCGCATTCCCCGGGACAAGTTCGTCGTCGTCACGGGCCTCTCGGGGAGCGGGAAATCGAGCCTCGCCTTCGACACGATCTACGCCGAGGGCCAGCGCCGCTACGTCGAATCCCTCTCCGCCTACGCCCGCCAGTTCCTGGGCCAGATGAAGAAACCCGAAGTGGAACACATCGAGGGCCTCTCGCCCGCCATCAGCATCGACCAGAAAGGCGTCCACCGCAACCCGCGATCCACCGTCGGCACGGTCACCGAGATCTACGATTATCTGCGACTCCTCTTCGCCCACATCGGGAAGCCCCACTGCCCCGTCTGCCAGCAACCCATCCGCAAACAGAGCGCGGACGAAGTCGTCACCCAAGTTCTCCGCCTCCCCAAGGGCTCCAAGATCCAGGTCCTGGCGCCCATCATCCGCGACAAGAAGGGCGAATACCGCAAGACATTCGAGGACCTCCAGGCGCAAGGTTTCCAACGCGTGCGCGTCGACGGGAAGTTCGGCGAGGTCACGGACAAGTGGCCGATGGCCCGCTACGAGAAGCACACGATCGAGGTCGTCGTGGACCGCCTCGCGGTCGACGCGGCGGACCGTGGCCGCCTCACGGAAGCCGTGGAGACCGCGCTCAAGGTGGGCGGGAAGATCTGCGTCGTCAATGTCGTTCCCGAGAAGGGCGAGCCCGAAGACCGCGTCTTCAGCGAGGAGTTCGCCTGTCCCGAGCACGGCGCCACGATGCCGGAGCTCGCGCCCCGCATCTTCAGCTTCAATAGCCCCCACGGCGCCTGCGAGACCTGCGAC
>CAYVGY010000004.1:0-23503 GCA_964451065.1 uncultured Halobacteriales archaeon | reverse complement strand
ACTCCGCGCAGCTCCCCCACGGCGTCACGCACATCGAGATCGACCCGGACCTCCTCATCAAGGACCCGACCCAGGGCGTGCGCAGCGGCCTCTTCCACCACGACGTCACCCACTTCAACACCTGGCTCTACTCGACCATCCGCGAGGTCGGCAAGACGTACAAGTTCGACGTCGACACGCCTTGGAACGACCTCACGAAGGAGCAGCGCGACGTGGTCCTCTACGGTACCCGCGGTCGCAAAGTCAAGATGACGTTCGCCGGTGATACCGGCCGCACCAACTATCATTGGGAAGGGTACTGGGACTTCGAGGGCGTTGCGGCCCGCCTCGAACGCCTCTACAAGGAGTCCGAGTCGGAGGGCGTCAAGGAGCGCCTCCAGCAGTACATGAGCAGCAAGCCTTGCACAGCTTGCGACGGCAAGCGACTCAAACCGTCGAGCCTCGCCGTGACGCTCGGAGGCCGCAGCATCATCGACGTCACGCAGATGAGCGTCGACGTGTGCCTCGAATGGTTCGAGAGGCTCGAGGATGCGCTCAGCGAGCGCGAGCGCAAGATCGCGCACGAGGTCGTGAAGGAGGTCCGGGAACGGCTCGCGTTCCTCAAGAACGTCGGCCTCGACTACCTCAGCCTCTCGCGCGCCTCCGGGACGCTGTCGGGCGGCGAGTCGCAACGGATTCGCCTTGCCACGCAGATCGGCAGCGGCCTCGTGGGAGTCCTTTACATCCTCGACGAGCCGAGCATCGGCCTCCACCAGAAGGACAACGCGATGCTCCTGGCGTCGCTCAAGCGACTGCGCGACCTCGGCAATACGCTGGTCGTCGTCGAACACGACGAGGAGACCATGCTCGCCGCCGACTGGATCATCGACCTCGGCCCCGGCGCCGGCGTGCACGGCGGAGACATCGTCGCCGAGGGCACTCCGGAGGCGGTCATGAAGGAGCCGGACTCGCTCACGGGCCAATACCTGTCGGGCCGCAAGGCCATTCCCCTGCCGGCAAAGCGTCGCGTCGGCACCGGCGCCAAGCTCGTCGTGCGCGGCGCGGCCGAATTCAACCTCAAGAACATCGACGTCGGAGTCCCTCTCGGCACCTTCACGTGCATCACGGGCGTCTCCGGCAGCGGAAAGTCCACGCTCGTCTACGAGATCCTCTACAAGGCCCTCGCCCAGCACTTCTTCGACGCCAAGGACCGGCCCGGCAGGCACGCCAAGATCGACGGCCTCGCCAACATCGACAAGGTCATCGTCATCGACCAGTCCCCGATTGGCCGGACGCCGCGCAGCAACCCCGCGACGTACACAGGCCTCTTCACGCCGATTCGCGAACTCATGGCGATGACGCCTGAGGCCCGCAAGCGCGGCTTCAAACCCGGCCGGTTCAGCTTCAACGTCCACGGAGGCCGTTGCGAAGCGTGCGAGGGCGACGGCGAGATCCTCATCGAGATGCACTTCCTGCCCGACGTGTACGTGCCGTGTGAGGTCTGCAAGGGGACCCGATACAACAAGGAGACTTTGGGGGTCACGTACGGCGGCAAGAGCATCCACGACATCCTCAACATGACCGTCGAGGAAGCGCTCGCGTTCTTCCAGAACATCCCCCAGATCAAGAACAAGCTCCAGACGCTCTCCGATGTCGGACTCACCTATGTCAAGCTAGGGCAACCGGCGACGACGCTTTCCGGCGGCGAGGCACAGCGGGTAAAATTGTCGACGGAGCTTTCGCGGCGCGCGACCGGCCGCACCATGTACATCCTCGACGAGCCGACCACGGGTCTGCATTTCCACGACATCGGTTTCCTGCTGAATGTGCTCCAACGTCTCGTCGACCAAGGGAACACCGTGCTGGTGATCGAGCACAACATGGACGTCATCAAGACGGCCGACTGGATCATCGACCTAGGCCCCGACGGCGGCGAGAAGGGCGGCCGCATCGTGGCCGAGGGCACGCCCGAACAGCTCGCGCGCACAGGCACCTACACGGGCCAGTACGTGCGGCGGACGCTCTTGAAGGACGGTCCCACCGCGGCGGCGGAAGCGCCCGTCGTTGTGAAACCGCGCGCCCGGAAAACCTAGCCGCGCATTCCCGCCCGTGCCCAGGCGCGCGTGCTTGCGCCGGGCGGACCCCTCACTCGCCGGTTCTTTCGGGCGAGGTCACACCGGACAAGAAATTCGACCACCATACGGTCGGCGACGGTCGCGAGCCCATGCCAGAGCGGCCTTCGTGACGGCGCCATGGGGAATGCGGCGAAGTTCCGCCGGCGCGACCCACCGGCCCCGCCGGGTCGATGGCTTGGGTGCCTCCACGAAGCGGACGCGCCACGTCCGATGGCTGAACACTTGGACGCGGTCGGGCGGTTCCCGATGCTTGACCCGCCGGAGCGGCGGTAGCCACAGGCCGGCCAGCAGTCCCGTGGCTTTGGGAGCCGCCAGCCAGATCCGGTCGCCGCGCCGCACGATGAGAGCCTCCCAGTCCTCGGCGGAGGTCGGCCGGGTCGCCCTTCGACGGGCCCGCGGCGGTTCCCCCTTCGTCCGGCAGCCGGCGGCCAATGGACAAGCGTGGCAACGAGGCGTCCGGGGCGTACAGACCTGGGATCCCAAGTCCATCAGGGCCTGGTTCAGGAGCCTGGGGGAGCCTGCCGTGAGAAGTCCGCCCATCCATCGCTCGATTCTTTTCCTGGAGCGAAGCCGCGTCGCGTCTCGCGTTCCCAGGAAGCGCCCCAGCACGCGAACCTGATTTCCGTCCAACGCGGGCGCGGGCCGGTCATACGCGATGCTCGCGATGGCGCCCGCCGTGTAGGGACCGATGCCGGGGAAGGTCTTGAGGACCCTGGAGTCGTCCGGGATGTGGCCGCCGTGCTCCTTCACGATGAGGCGCGCGGTGCGGTGCAGGTTGCGCGCGCGCCGATAGTAGCCGAGTCCGCTCCACAGCCGCAAAATCTCGGATTCGGGCGCACGTGCGAGGGCATGAATCGTCGGGAATCGGCGAAGAATCCGCTCAAAATAGCGGACGCCGACCTCCATGCGCGTCTGTTGGAGGACGAACTCCGACAGGAGAATGTGGTACGGGTCCAAGGTTCGGCGCCAGGGAAGGTCGCGAGCGTTTTTCGCGTACCAGGCCTCAAGCACCCCTGCCGCTTTGCGGGTCGGCCAGCGGGCATGAGACGGCGTGTCAGCCAGAGCGTTGCGTCTCCTGGGACCACCTAGGCGTCGAATTCACGGCGCAAGGCCCGCCGATGCGGGGTTCGACGCATGCCGTGCCGTCGGTGATTTTCCGATGTGTCGGACGCTGCCCCAATCTTATAATATATCGTCCGTCGCCCTGGTTTCTGACCATGCAAGCAAACGAGCGAGCGAAGGGCGGACCTTCGTTTCGGACCCTTCCTGTGTGGCTGCCTGGGCTTCTCTCCGCGTTTGTGGCGCTGCCCGTCGCGCTTGCTGACCCCGGTTCGAATTGTGCCTTCGGGGCCGACGTCGCGCCGGACGACCCCAATTGGGGCCAGTCTGTCCACGCGCTCCCTCTGGGTCGGGTCGCATTCATCGACGACGATGGTGACAGCTTGTATGATTCGGGCGAAACCCTCTATCTCGATCTCGATGAGTCCGGAGACGTGAGCGCGGCGGACGTCCTGCTTTCCGGAAGCGGCGCTGGATCCCGACCGACCGTCGGTGGCCCCGGTTTCAACGCACCGTTGACGACCTTCTCCAGTCCCGCCCTCTCGTTCCTCGACTCGGACGGGACCGCGACGCGCGGCACCGGCGAAGCCATCCTCCTGGAGCGGTCGCCGTCGGGCATGCTCGGCGTGGGCGACCATTACCTCGCCCCCGCTTCCCGTGCGGGACGGCCACACACCGCGGGCGAGGGAGGCACCAACTCGGCCCTGGCTCCGCTCGCCGGCTCGTTCGCCTTCGTGGACGCCGACGCGGACGGGGCGCCCGACATCGATGAGCACGTCGTGATCGACACCGATGGCGACGGTACCTTGGGCTTGGCCGACGTATGCATGACGTCGGGCGGTTCGTCGCCTCCTCCTCCGGGCGACTGCGCCTTCGGGGGCCAGGTCCCCGCCGGTCATCCAAACGCGGGCGCCCAACTATCTTCGCTTCCTCTGAACCTCGTCGCCTTCATCGACGGGGACGGGGATGGCGTCTACGATTCCAGTGAATCCCTCTATGTCGACGCGGACCGCTCCATGAAGGTCAGCGCGGCCGATGTTCGCCTCTCCGGGGTCGAGGCCGGGACGCGTTCAGCCGCTGGCTCCTCCGACTACAACGCCTTCCTGACGACGTTCCCAGATCCGGCGCTTTCGTTCCTCGACTCGGACGGGACCGCGACGCGCGGCACCGGCGAAGCCATCCTCCTGGAGCGGTCGCCGTCGGGCATGCTCGGCGTGGGCGACCATTACCTCGCCCCCGCTTCCCGTGCGGGACGGCCACACACCGCGGGCGAGGGAGGCACCAACTCGGCCCTGGCTCCGCTCGCCGGATCCCTCGCCGTCGTGGACCACGACCAGGACGGATTCGCCGACGGTGACGAGCCCGTGTTCCTCGACGTCGATGGAAACCACGTCCTCGGCGTCAGCGATGTCTGTATCGGGGAGGCGGCGACCCCGACTCCGGGGCCCGGCACGTCCTGCATCCTGGGGCGCGCGATCCGCATGACCGACGTCGCCTGGGGGAAAGCCGCCATCCAGCTTCCGCGCGAGCGGGTCCGCTACCTCGACGCAGACTCCGACGGCACGCTCGACGAAACGGAACAGGTCTACCTCGACGTGGACGCCTCCGGAACCGTGTCGGCCGCGGACGTCCGCTGGTCGGCCGGGCCCGGCGCCATCCCCGCCGGTTCCCGCGTCAGCTCCGCCGACTCGGACGTCGGCGCGGCCCTCGCCGACCTCCACTCCCACGATTTCGGCTTTGTCAACACTGATGCCGACCTCGACCAGGCAACCTCGGATTTCCTGGTCCTCGACGCGGACGGCATCCTGGGCCGCGGCGACCGGTACCTTGCGCCCCAAGACCGGGCCGGTCGGACGCAGGCGCGGGTCGCCGCGGGATCAACCCTTGTCGCCCTCGAATCCAACGTCGTGGTCGGTTTCGTGGACGATGACGGCGACGGCACGCCAGATGCCACCGAGGAAATCGTCGGCGTACTCGGCGAGCCGGGGAAAGTGTCCACGGCGGACATCTGCCTGTGGGGCCCGAACCCCGCGTCGCTGGAGGGCCCCGTGGGTCTCCTGGAAAGCGCTCTGCCGATGGCCGGCTCGGGGTCGGGCGGCCCAGCGTCGGGCCCGAGGGCGAGCCGCTCGGGGTTCGAGAACCTCATGGAATCCTTGGCGGATTCCTGGGTCGTCGAATTCGGGGCTGCGCACCAGACGACAATCATGCTGGGGACAGCGGGGGTGGCCCTCGTGATCCTCGGCTGGCGCCTCCGAGTCCCCTCCCGCCTACTCCTCCTGCTCCCGCTCTATTCGAAACTGGAGCGGGAATCCTTGCTTGAGAATCCGGCGCGACGCAGAATCCTGGCCCTCGTAGAGGCCCAACCGGGGGTCCGCTACCAGCAGGTCGTTCGGGCCCTGGGGCGCGGGCACGGGCTCGTCGACTCCCACCTGTGCCGACTCGTGCAGGCAAAGCTCGTCAGGGCCCATCGGGCGGCGGGGCGCGTCCACTACTTCCTCCCCCGGGACGCGACCTCCGACCGCCTCGCCCGATACACATCCGCATCCGGACCCACGGCCCAGCGGGTTCTCGAGCAGGTGGAAAACAACTCCCCCATCTCGTCCGGAGCGCTGGCGGCCCAGCTTGGTCTGGCCCGGTCCACCGTCCACGCGCACGTGAGTCGTCTCACGCGGGCGGGTCTGGTCTTGAGCGCCCGGGAGGGACGGCAGACGTACTTCCGGGCGGCCCAGGCAGCGGCCGGGCCGAGCCCGGCCCCGACCATTCCCCGGATTCCTCCCCGATCTTCGGACCTGGATTCTTGAGACGCGACTCGGGCAGTCTCTACCGCGGTCGGGCGTCGACCCGTCGGTCCCAGACGATTGTTCCGTCGCGCTCGATCCGCAGGATGCGGTGCTGAGGCAATCGCCCTCCCTCCGGCAAGTCGAGGAAGGTTCGCCCGATGGCGACGACATCCTCTCCGCGCAAGACGGCCGTGTCGCCCGGCGCTCCGCGATGACGATAGTAGATGAGGACGCCTTCGAGGCGCGCGTTGTCCTCCTCTCACCGTAGGCGGTTGAGCAGGTCTCGGGGAGAGGCCACGGGCGGGGATGAGGGACGGGCCCGATAAGTCCCTGACGGACCCAAAGGCCCAAATCGCGCCGGCCGGTGGGGGGAGCGCGTGGAAGCGGAGTCCCCCCCGTTCTTCTTTCCGGCCCTCATGCCGCGCGACGTCGCGGAAGGCCTGCTCAAGGAGGCGTATGAGGAATTGGACACGGGCAAGCTGTTGCGCGCCTCGCTTAAACGGCAGCGGGAAGACGGACTCGACCCGCCGTCGGATGTGCAATACGTGGCGGAAGCCCGCGTCGAGCACTTCGAGGAGGGCCTCGGGGTGTCGTTGAACACGGACATCCTCGTCCACGAAGAATTCGAGGGGATGGGTGATTGCGTGGACGTGTTCGAGGTGGTGCTTGCGGATTCCTTATTGACCCGCTTGCAGAAGAAGGTGGAGAAATGGGAGCGGCAGAACCGCGCGCCGTGATGTTGTTGGCTTTGATGACGCTGGCCGGGTGCGCGTCCGAGCCGGCGCCGAGCGTGGCCACGGCCGAGGATTTCTCGGAGTCCTTCGAGACGCATGACCCCCTTCCCGAAGGATGGGAATCGATCGAAGGTGTGTGGGAGATCGTCGACGAGGCGCAGGCGCCGCTTGGCGAACACGTAATCCAGATCCAGGCGCCGACGGGCCCCGGCCTCCTGCTTGCGAACGGCAAGGGCACGTTCGCGGACTTCAACGCGACCCTTTATTTCCGCAACGCCACGGCCACGGGCGGGGAGCTCGGGCTCGTGTTCCGGTACGTGGACCGCGACAACCATGAGGTTGCATTCCTGGACACGGACGCGTCGACGGTAAGAATCGTCGAGGTCCAAGCCGGAACAAGACAGGAGCGGGGCGTCCGCCCGGCGCCGGCGGAGGCGTTCGGCGACTGGCACCAGATGCAGGTCCGCGTGGTAGGATTCACAGTCACCGTCCGGCTCGACCTGGATCAGCCTCTAGTGGTGGAAAACCTCGCGATTCCGGTGGGTTCCCTAGGCTTGTGGGCGCAGGACGCGGCAAACGCCCAGTTCGACGTCTTGTCGGCCAGGGCGGGTTGAAGTCACCTCAAAAGGGGCTTAACGGCGCCGCCACAAACGTAATTAGGCCTGCGGTCTGCGTGAGTACCAAGCCATGCCTCGCCTGACCGGGACCCTGATGGTCCTGCTGCTCCTGTCCGGGTGTTTCGGCAGTTCCGACGAGGAGCCAGGCGAACCGGCGCAGGGGGACGAGACCGTGAACCCGGACCTGCGGCTCGACATCAGCGCGCCGCCGCCAGAGTGGGCCCTCGGCCTTTCGTGGAAGTACGCGGTCGAGATTCCTGGCCTGCCGACATCGCGCTTCGTCATGGGCGTCGCCGAGGACCAGGGCAACCTATGGATCGTCGCTACGGAAAATCGGACGAAGGCGCTCCACCACGCCCTCTACTCGACGAACCCCGTCCTCGGCCGCATCACGAAGACCGGTCTGAGTCCGTACCAGTCCGGTGAACCCGTCGAGATGTTCCGGTTCCCTCTCACGGACCGCTTGACGTGGACCGGGACCTTCTTCGACGAGTCGATGACGTTCGAGGCCGTCTACGACGACGCCGTCCTCACGCTGCCCAACGTGTACCTGCCGGGATTCCGGTTGCAGGCGACGGCGGCATCCGGCGCGAAAGTGGTCTACAACTACGTCGAGGCCGTCCAATGGTTCACCGACTTCCAGTATTACAACGCCTCAGGCGCCAAGCAGATCCATCTGAGCCTCGAGGACTACGGCGACCCGTTCCGAGGCGCCTTCCATTTCCTGCGCGGCAAGGACCTCCTGGTGGACTCGTTTCGCGCCTCGACCGACGCCACGGCACCACCCACCTTCGACGTCACGGCCGATGACGGCTTTGGCAAGGTCGCGGTCGGGATCGTCGCGGAGGGACAAGGGGACACATCGGCCGTCGTGAACCTCACGCTCAAGGACCCGGCCGGCACGGTCCGGCTATCCAAGAACTACATCTTGCCTGACCAAGAACTGGCCACTCACATGGAAGAGATCCCCGTCGCCGAGGGAACCTGGACCGTCGAGGTCGTCCTGGTCGGAACCGCATCGTTGGAGGCCCGCTTTGTCGGCCTGCGCATCACCGAAGGCACTCTTTAGCCCCGCCGTCGCTGCCGCCCTGCTATTGGGCGCGCTGGCCGGTTGCCTGGGCGACCGCAGCGACGACGAGGTCGAGCCCGAGGCGGACACGGGCACGATCCGCGGCCACGTCGTGAGCGAGGAGGGCCAACCGCTCGGGGGCGCGACCGTTCGCGCGCTCCTCGTCGACCTCAACGCGACCGCCGACGCGGAAGGCGGGTACGTCCTCGAGAACGTACCGGCGGGGACCGTCCGCATCGTGGCGTCGCCACCCGCCGCGGGGTTCGCTTCCCAGACGCGCGACGTCCTCGTCATCGGCGGCAAGGTGAACCTGGTCGACTTCGAACTCCGGCCGTTGCCCACGCCCACGCCGCGCGACCGGGTCCTGACGTTCAACGGCGTCATCGGTTGCGGCCTGCCCGCGGGGACGAACTGTGACCCCGACGCCGCGCAGACCACGCACCATTTCCCCGTGGAGACCGGCCTCGGCGGCATGATCGTGGAGATTCGCTGGACCGCCGCCCTCTCCGGCACCAGTTCGATTCTCAAGGCGGAAGTGCGAGCCGCCACGCCCACGGCCTGCTCCGTGCCGTTCGACTCGGCCACCGGCGGATCGATCCTCAAGTTCGTCGCGGAGGAAGGCTTCCCCATCCATGGAGGCCACAACTGCGTCCGCGTCAGCCTGCCGCCGGAAGGCGCGGCCTTGAACCAGGCGTACGAACTGGCGGTGAGCCTCTTCTACTACCAGCCGGCGAATCCCGGCTACTCCGGCTTCGATTGAGCTTCGACCGGCGCCGGCTGCGGCGTCGCGCTGGGGTCCGGGCGTCCTTGGATGATCGGGTCGGCTGGCGCGCCTTCGATGGACGTGGAGCGTCCCGTGCCGACGGCGAGCCCGCCGAGGGCGAGGTTGGCCGCCATGGCGAGTCCCAGGAGCCAGAGGCCTGACCAGACGAGGTTCATGCCCGGCAGGACCTTCACCGTCATGTCGACGCCCGTCACCGGTGGTTCGACGGCGCCGACGAAATTGATGTGGTCGGTGAGGCTGCCGTGGTCGGTGTGGAACGCGAGCGGGTAGAGGTAGAGGTCTTGGAAGTTCGTGCGGACGACGGTGACGCGGGCGTCGTAGTGGCCGGGCGTGTTGTCGGGCACGAGCCAGTAGATGAGCGTCGTGGTTTCGAGTCGTTGGCCGTCCTTGCGGATCTCGACGTCGGCGTGGACCTCCTTGGGAAGCCGTTGCTGCTCGTCGAGCCCGACGGGGCGGCTGTCGAGGATTCGGAAGGCGTAGCCTTGGAAGACGGCGGCAGACGTGGGGGAGACCGCGAGGACGTCCGACTCGTCGGATTCGTAGGTGGCGAAGGCGTAGCCGGTGAGGCCGAGGGCCAGCGCGGCGTGGAGGAGGTAGATGGTCGCCTTGCGGAGGGCGGGTCGGCGTTCGTGGAAGGCTTTGCGCGGGGAGGTTTGGCCGGTCGCTCGCGCGAGCAGAAAGAGGGCGCCGATGCCGGCGAGCGTCGAGAGCCCGAAGGGGCCGACGACGGGCAGGAGGAGGAGGGCACCCGCGCGGGCGAGCGTGGGGTGGGTCTTGGCGCGGTGGAGGGCGCCTGCGAGGAGGGCGACGGTGCACGCGGCGTAGGCGGGGATGGACCAACTCCATTGAGGTCGCAGCGAGGTGCCGAGGGTCTCGAGGTGGGTGGGCGGGTTTCCCCAATACAGGAAGCCGAGGAAGGCGCCCAGGACCAAGACGGTGGAGGCCGCCAGGTCGCGGCGAGGAAGGTCGCGGCCCGGGCCCGCGACGTTGAGGAAGCGGTGGAGGGACGCGTAAGCGGCCAGGAGGAGTCCGGGCACGACGAGGAGGACTTGCCAATGGTCGCGTGCGGAGACCGCTCCCAACGCGCCGAGGGCGCCGGCGGCCATGGAGAGATAGGTCGCTTTGCGGGCGCCATAGAGGGGGAGGAGGAAGAGCGTGGACAGGGTGAGGATGGCTGGGAGGGCGACCAGCGGCATGCGGTCGTCGTAGAGGACGCGTTCGTAGCCGTTGACCTGGACGAGGTCGAGCAGGAGGATGACGAGGAAGGCCAGTCCCAGGAGCGTGACGCCGAGGGTGAGGAGGTTCTTGGCGGTGATCCACCTCGTCCAGTCGCCCGTCCGTTGGGGGTCCGGGGTCGGCCGGGTCGGTTCGGGCGTCGTCAGGAGGATGGCGGCGCCGGCCGCAAGGAGGAGGACGAGGAGCCCGAGCGGCGCATTGCGTCCAAAGCTCACCGCGTACGCAGTTTGGAAGAGAATGCTGTAGGCGGCCTCTGCGTCGAGGAAGAGGAAAAGAGCGACGAAGAAGAAGGCTGCGGTCGCGAGAGCCCGGGTCGTGGCGGCGCCGCGCGCGGAAAGCTGGGCGGCGCGCCCCCAGACGACGGCGAAGAGGCCGAGGAGGATTGTGATGGCGAGCAGGGCGGCCAAGTATTGGAGCGTGGAGTTCGTGTCAAGGATGTTTAGGAAGCGCACGAGGGGGTCGCGGGCGAAGTTCTTGCTGGGGTCGGTGAAGGCGTGGACGCTGACCCAGAGGCCGGTGCGGGTGGCGACCGTGGCGAAGAGGGCCATGGGGAGCGTGAGGAGGGCGAAGAAGGGGGCGGCGGTGGAGAATCCACCCTCGCGGTAGCGCAGGAAGGCGTGGAGCAGGAGTGTTACCGGGAACCACGCGAGGAGGTTGGCGGTCTCCACCGGGTCCCAGGCCCAGAAGCCGCCGAAGTTGAGGACGTAGTAGGCCCAGAGGCCGCCCAGACCGAGGCCGATGGTGGCAAAGAGGAACGTGAGTCGCGTCCAGGGTCGGATGAGGTCGGCCCAGGCGCGGTTGCCGGTGGCGGCGTAGGCGGCGCCGGCGGCGAAGAGGACGCCCATGAGGCCGTACGCGAAGAACTGGATGGGCGGGTGGATGATCATGAACGGCGTGATGAGGACCGCTTGGAGGCCGTTGCCATCGGGCCGGAACTGGAGGAGGTATTCGGGCGTCGCGGCGAACGTTTCGGCGAGGATGGTCGTGTAGGTGAGGAGGCCGAGGATGACGAATAGCAGCAGGCGGACCGTGCGGATGACGGCTTCTGCGCTTGCGGGAACTTCTCCGCGGCGAAGCGCGCCGTGGCTTTTTCGCAGGAAGAGGCCGCCGAAGCAGGCCGTGAAGGCGGCCCACATGAGGAGGGTGCCTTTCTGGCCGGCCCAGAGCCCCGCCATCCGATAGTACCAGGGATAGTCGCGGCGCGTGTACGTGAAGACGTACTCTGTTTGCAGGTGGACGGTGAGGAAGTACGTGACGAGGGTGATGAGGGCGGCAAGCAGGAGGGCGGTGCCCGTCAGGTAGAGGATGGTGGCGGCGCGGTCGCGGCGCCCGGGGTTCGTGAGGAAGGGGAATGCGTCGTTGAGGAATCCTACGCCGAAGGCGCCGAGGGCGCTCCACAGGACCGCAGTCTCGGTGTTCATGGGTTGTGCCTCCGCGTGGTGTGGATCCACCAGACGACGGCGAGGCCGGCGGCGCCGGCGGCGGCCGCCCAGAGGATGGTGTCCCAGTGAGTGAAGCGGAGGTACGCCCATTCGCGGTCGAGGAACTTGCTGCTGGGGTAGCCGTACGCGTTGGCGAGTTCGTCGACCGCGTTGTCGCCGTAGAGGCAGGCGGCGCACCAGGTGGCGGTGAGCATCTCGAGGAGGACGCCGCGGGAGTACTGGATCGTGGGGCCCGTTTGCGCGAAGCGGTAGGTCGCGGCTTGGAGGACTTCGCCGGGCTTGAATTCGGGGGAGTTCGGGTCGCGGTTGTGGACGCTAGCGACGAACCCCAGGCGGTCGAGGTTCCATTCGGGGTCGAGCGGCACCATGGCCTGCTGGGTGGCGGTGAGGTTCGCGGCCAGTTCCATCCTGGCATCGTGGACGATGGCGCGGACGGTGAAGCGGTGAACGTCGACGTTGTTGCCGCCGTCGTAGGGGACCTCGTCCTCGAAGGCCACGATGCGAAGCGTCAGGTTGTCCGTTTGGATCGCGCGTTTGGCCTCGACGTCGACTTCCAGCGCGGCGCGCCCATCGACGACCCACCCCCCGAGTGCGAGCCGGAGCGGCGCATCGACTTCGCGCCGTTCCTTGTACGCGGCTTCGTACGCGTTGAAGCTTTCGAGGAAGGTCGTCGCGCCCTCGATCTTCATGCCGGGAGCTTCGAGCCCGTCGAAGACCGCCGTCGGGTACCAGTAGGCGCCGTAGGCGGCCTCCATGTAGCCGACTTCGGCGCCCTCCTTCGTCCCGCCGGGCACGCCCCACGGGTCGCCCTGAGGATCCGGATAGGGGTGATAGAGAAGGACGTGCAGCGAGCGTGCTTGGCGGTCTTCGGCGCCGCCGGAGGGTAGGTTTTCCTCGTGACCGAAGGCCGCGACGGCGGGCAAGAAAACCATCAGGCCCGCGAGGAGGGGACCGAGGCGGAGGCACCGCACGCCCCGCCGAGACGGGTCCCCGCATCTAATGGTTGCGGGGCTACGTCAAAGCTTTAATAGAAACAGGGGGGCTGGGTCGGGTCGTGAGGCAATCGGGGTCCTCGTTTCTCGTAGGCGCCTTCTTCGCCATCGCGCTAGCGGGGTGCTTGGGCGACGATGTCGTCGAGCCTGCCCAGGAGGAGCCCGGCGATTCGCTCCTGCCGCCGGGCACTCCCACGTACCAGATCCGGTGCCGGGTCTTGGACGTGGACAGGGCCCCGCCGGCCAACGCGACCTGCCTCTACCAGTTTGGCGCTCTGCGCGTGACCGTCCCGGTAAACGACGAGGGCGTGGCCGAGTACGGCGTCCCTGTGAACGCGACCGGAAAACTGCGGGCGACGGCGCCCTACCACATTGGACGGAACGTTTCCTTGACGGCGGACGGGAACAAATCTGTCGAAATCATCCTCGCCAAGTTGGGCGGGACCACGGGGGAGGACCCGGCCGAGAACGAGACGGGCCTCGTCCTTGACCGGTGGCGGTGGGATACGCCGGTCGCGATCGCGTCAGGCGGAAACGAACCGCACGTCGCCGTCGCCGAAGACGGAACCATCTACTATGCGCCGACGTCCACGCTTTGGCGAAGCAAGGACGGCGGCAAGACTTGGGAAAACGTCTCGCCCGTGATTCCCGAGGCCTTGCCGACGCTCGGCAGCGACACGAGCCTTTCCATCGCGCCGGACGGTAGCGTCTGGTGGTCCCGGTATTGGGGCTACGCGGACACGACCATCGGTTGCACCAGCACGGACCGTGGCGATTCGTGGACGTGCGACAACGCGGCGATTCCTGGCATCACGGACCGCATGTGGATCGTCGGGCTCGACGAGAACGTCGGCTATCTCCAGACCAACGAGGGCCTTTACCACCACGTGTGGGCACGCACCGACACGGGGAGCCAGAAGTACGTGCCGCACGCGTCGACGACGACCCTCCTGGCCGTCCGGAACGGCAACATGGTGTACGACGAGAAGAACGACGCCGTGTGGCAGGTGGAATGGGTGGGCTCTCGACTCCAACTGATGCGCATCGACACGGCCACGGGGCTGGTGGCCAGCCAAGACACAGGAATCCCTTCACCGTACGCGTTGCCGTGGATCTCCGTCCGCGATGGCGTGCTATGGACGACCGGAGAACCGGTGGGTCCCGGCGGGTCGCGTGGCCTGGTCGTGGCCCGGAGCGATGACCAGGGTCGGACCTGGACGAAGTTCCCGGTCACGACGGCGGCCAAGAGCATCACGTTCAGTTATGTAGCGGCGGGCCCGGACGGCCGCGTGGCGGTCGTCTATTATGGGAGCGACAAGGCGGGTGCGTCGACGAGCAACGGCGGGAACTGGAGCGTGTACGTCTCCGAGACGTCCGATGGTCTCAGCGAAGATCCGACATGGGTCGAGACGCAGATCGACCCGCTCATCCATGTGGGGAACATCTGCATCGGGCTCAGCTGCGAGCAGACCGGGGGCGACACGCAGGCGCGGTTCAGCGGCGACTTGATCGGCGCATGGATCGACGAGACCGGCAGCGTCCACGTCGCCTACAACGAGAAGGTCGGGAACGCCGCGGCCAAGGACCTGTTCGCGCGTCAGTGGCCCGCGGATTGATACCCGGCCGTCCGGGGCGCGCCGGGCCTGTACCACCAGGCGGCCCATGCCAGCACCACGACGGTGAGAAGCACGGTGACGGTCGCGACCACGGGATAGGCGAGCGATTCGTCGCATCCCGGCATGCAGGGGTGGAGCTCGTACGGGCCGTAGTCGAGCCAGTCGCCCACGAAGAACCACGCGACCGCCGCCGCGAAGATGCCCCAGCTCAGGGGCTTGGTTCGCAGGTCCTTGTGCAGGGCCCACGCTTGCGCGACCATGCCGATGTGGAGGACGAAGAGGAACCAGCGGAGCCAGTAGTCGCGGCTGAAGTATTCGTCGAAGTAGTAGAGGAGGATGAAGGCGGTCCAGAGCCCCACCTTGACGTTGGCAATCCATGCCAGGAGATCCAGAAGGGGATGCCGGAGGCGGAACTGGTAGAGGATCACGGCGACGGCGAAGAGGAGGATGGCGTTGGGGGAGTCGGCGACGAAGGGCCGCAGGTGGGTGGGCGTCTGGGAGAGTTGGTAGTCGTAGTAGATGGTGTACCCCCACCAGACGGCCCAGAGGTTGCCAGCCACGAGCGGCCAGGCGAGCAGCGGGTGGCGCTTGAAGACGTGGAGGCGGTCGAGGAGGGCGTCGAGGATCACGGATGGACTCAAGGGTCGCCAAGGGCGGCAAGGACTCAAAGTTAACCCATCGCGCGATTACCCTTGACCGGGCTGGCGTGGCCGCTGCGTTCGCTGCTTCCGGCGGTTCTCAATCGCGGCCGCAACGGCATTGGCGTCCTCTGGGCTCATGGCCCTTGCAAGGCCGGAAAGAGACGCCCGGGGTGTCGGCGAGGGCGGTGCGATTGCGCGTTTCAAGATGGTTTCCACGAAGCCTTGGAGTTCGGCCTGGGGTGCGATTAGTTCCGCCGGGCGGGCGGCGGTCGGCGCCGTGGCGAGGCCGGCGCCATGCAGAAGCTTGTTGACCTCGCGGCGGGCTTCCGCCGCATCACTCGACGTTATCAATCTTCGGACGGCGTCGCCGATCCGATTCGCAACCGCGTCCACATAGGCTTTCTTGGCGCCGCTCGTCACAAGGTCCGCGGGCGCGAGGATGGCCAGGAGTGCCGGAAGCGGGACCGTGCCCGAGGACTGGGCGTAGGCGAGGACGGCGTCGCGTAGTTCGGGGACGCTCACGTCGCTGCTTCCGAGGCGGTGGCCGACGAGATGGTAGCGCTTGACACGGGAATCCTTGGCGTCGGTCTGTTCAAGGACGACTCCCGCATCGACCAAGGGCGGCATGTGGACCGCGGAGAGCGTCGATTTCGCCTTCCGCGTGTGAAGCACGAGATCGGTGAGGCTTCGGTCCTTCTGTTCGAGGAGTTCAAGGATGCGCAGCCGGACGGGATTGTCCACGGCGTGGATGCGTGCGCCGGTCTGCCAGATCTCGAACCGGGGCCGGGTCGATTTGTGGCCAAGCATGGCGCGACGAGGCGGGGGAGGAACGGGGTCCTTAGATAGTTTATGTAGACCCGAACGTTCGTATCAATACGAACGTTTAAGGCTGTGAGGAAAATTCCAGGGGTGCCCCGAAGGGCACAAGGTGGAACCAAGATGGCCGCTGCAATCCTCACGCCCAAGAACTACGCCCGCATCACCGGCATCGCCCTGGCCGCGACAGCCGTGCTCGGCATCGTCCTGAGCACGATGGGGACCGACGGCAAGTACGGTCTCTTCTGCAACGAACCCTCGGAGACGACGTGCAAGGGCGACGCCGCCGAGAAGAGCTTCCTGGGCTTCGACTGGACCCACAACATCGTCCACGTCGTGCTGGCCGTGATTGCGCTGGCCGTCGGCTTCGCCACCGTGCCGGGCAACTACGTCCGCCTTTACGCGATCGTGTTTGGCCTCGTCTACACGGCCCTCGGCGCCGTAGGATTTGGGGTTGCCGACCTCGGCATCCTCCACCTGGAACTCGGTGAAAACCTCGTCCACCTCGTGATCGGCCTCTACGGCATCGTCGCGTACTTCATGGGCACAACCACCGCGACCACGACCACCGCTGCGACGCCCGCCGGTCAGAAACGGATGTAGGCGGGCCGTCGCCACATCTGACGAGGCGGACGGGCCTCGGCCCACCCGTCCGCCTTCATCCTATCGGAGGACCGGCGCCAACGGGCTTCCACGGGTCCCTAGTGGCCGTGGCTTCCGGTCTTGGGGTCCGTGGACATCGTCGGGATGGGCTTGTACGATTCGTGTAAGCGCGACCTGATTTTCCCCCTGGCGTCGCGAACGGTTCGCACCGCAAAGGCCGCGTCTTCCCGGCGTTCGACGCGGTCCCAAGAATAGGAGAAGTATTCCACGGTCTCGGTCGGGCCGAGCGTGGGCTGGGTCTGGGTCTCGACGGCCTTAGCCATGGCGGCGACCCCCGTTCACCTTGACCGCAGGCAGTTCGATCCGGTCCTTGCGGCCCAGTTCCTCGAGGCATGCCTCGGCGGCGCGTTTGCCCGAAAGCAGCATCCCGCCGAACGTGGGGCCCATGCGGGGCAGGTTGTATGCGGTCGTGACCGCCATCCCCGCCACGACGACGCCGGGATAAACGACGCCGGTGTGCTCCACGACGAGATCCTCCGACTTCTCGACCCACATGCTGCCGTGGCCGGGAAGCTTGAGGAGGCCGTTCTGCTGCAGCTTGTCCAGGACCCACGCGTCGTGGCCGGTGGCGTCGACGACGACCTTGGACTCGAGCGCGATGGGGTCGACGCACGTGATGTGGTGGGGAAGCTGGGCGACCGGGCTCCAGTTCACGACGACGCCGCCCACGCGAGGCTTTCCGTCGGGTCCGGGCCGGAGGACGAGGTCTTGGAACTGTGTGAGGTTCTGGACCGTGGCGCCGGCGTCCAGCGTGGCGGCGATGAGCTTCGAGCATGCGTGGGTGCTTGGGCAACCGTACAGGCCGGGCCCCAAGGTCTTGTAGGGGACGCCGAGTTCGTCGAGGACCTTCTGGCTAGGGTCGCGGAAGGTGGCCAGCGGCATGAGGTAGCCGCCCACCCAGAACCCGCCGCCGAGGTAGTTGTTGTTCTCGAGGATGAGGGTCTTGACGCCGCGCTTGGCCAGTTCGCGCCCGCACACGAGCCCGCTGGGGCCCGCGCCGATGATGATGACGTCGCTGTCCGCGTAGCGGTCGAACGTCTCCTGGAAGTCCTTGGCGATCGCGCGGCTGATCTCCTTTTCTCCGACGGGAGCGAAGAGGGGCATGGCTGGCACCGACTCCGGATGGATGCTGGTGGATAAAGAATACTACTCAATTATGACTCAGTTAATCAGGTAATAGTCTATATTGCACCTCGGCCTCCGCGCAGGCGAGGACACGCATGACCCAACGAACCGACGCCTTGGCAGGTCGGGTGACGTCCGCCATGCGCGCCGCGGCCGCCAAGGAGCGCGTGGACGCCGAGACCGTCCTGCGCGAGGTCGCCGCGGGCCGCGCCCTCATCCCGGCGAACGTGCACCACGCCAGCCTCGACCCCATCGTCATCGGGGAAGCCTTCACGTGCAAAGTGAACGCCAACATCGGTAGCTCGCCGACCACGTCGGGCCCCGAAGAGGAACTCGCCAAGCTGCACGAAGCGGTCCACTGGGGCGCGGACACCGTCATGGACCTCTCCACCGGCGGCGACCTCGACAAGATCCGGGAGGCGATCCTTGCCACGAGCCCCGTGCCCGTCGGCACCGTCCCCATCTACCAGGCCGTCCTCGAAGCGGGCGGCGTCAAGGAGTTGACCGTCGAGACGATGTTCGAGGTCGTCGAGCGCCAGGCCCGGCAGGGCGTCGACTACATGACCATCCACGCCGGCGTCCTCCGATCCTACGTCCCCCTGACGCGAAACCGGGTCTGCGGCATCGTGAGCCGAGGCGGCGCCCTCATGGCCGAGTGGAGCCTGCTTCACGACCAAGAAAACCCGTTCTACACCGAGTTCGACAGGCTCTGCGAGATCTTCGCCGAGCACGACGTGGCGTTCAGCCTCGGCGACGGACTCCGGCCCGGCGCGGTCGCCGACGCCAGCGACGCGGCCCAGTTCGCGGAGCTTCGAACCCTGGGCGAACTCACCCAGCGTGCCTGGGCTGGCGGCGTCCAGGCCATGATCGAAGGGCCCGGGCACGTCCCCATGGACCAGATCGAACTCAACGTCCGCAAGGAGAGGGAGCTCTGCCACGGCGCGCCCTTCTACACGCTGGGGCCGCTGGTCACGGACATCGCCCCCGGCTACGACCACATCACGAGCTGCATCGGGGCCGCCATGATGGGCCTCCACGGGACCGCCCTGCTGTGCTACGTCACGCCCAAGGAGCATCTGGGCCTGCCGAACCGGGAGGACGTCAAGCAGGGCCTCATCGCCTACCGGATCGCGGCGCACGCCGCCGACATAGCCCGCAAGCGCCCCGGCGCGCGGGACTGGGACGATGCCCTATCGCGGGCCCGGTTCGCGTTCGATTGGGAGGAACAATTCCGGCTGTCGCTAGACCCACCCACCGCCCGTGCCTACCACGACGACACGCTCGCGCAAGACGCCTACAAGACCGCCAAGTTCTGCAGCATGTGTGGCCCCCTCTTCTGCAGCATGAACACGACCGGCCGCCTGCGGCGCCTCGAGGAGAAACCGATCTCGCCGTGAGCGACGTGCGCGTCCTCGTGATCGGTGGCCTCGACCCGACGGGACGCGCCGGCCTCGCCCGCGACGTCCGCGCCATCGAATCCGAACGGGCCGAAGCGGCCCCGGTCGCGTCGGCCCTTACCGTGCAAACCGCCGAGGGCGTCCGACGCGTCGAGCCCGTGGAGCCCTCCATCTTTCACGAATCCCTTGCGGCCGCCGCGGCCGGTGGCATCGACGCCGTCAAGTTGGGCCTCCTGCCCGGCCGCGCGACCGTCGAGACGACGGAACGCTTCTTGCGGAGCCTCGGCGCACCCGTCGTCGTCGACCCGGTCCTCCAATCGCGTCACGGGGCGCCCCTCACCCGGGATGACACGCGGGGAACGCTCCGAACGCTGTTCCCGCGCGCCGCCCTCGTGACGCCGAACCTTGCGGAGCTCCAAGCCTTCGCCCCCGATACGACGCGAACGCCGGACGGCATCGAGCGCGCCGCCCGAGGCCTCGGCGCGCCGGCGGTTCTCGTGAAGGGTGGCCACGCGAACGGCCCGACGATTACGGACATCCTCGTCGACAGCCGGGTGCGCCGCTTCGAGGGGCCGCGGCTCGACCTTTCGGACGACCGGGTCGGACGAGGCAAAGGCTGCGAGCTGGCCTCCCGTATCGCGGCCCAGTTGGCACGCGGGACGCCCGTCGACGCCGCCATCGCTTCGGCCCGCACGAACCTCCTCGCGCGCCTCCAGCACGAAATCGCCACGGTCGTTGCCCCGCCAGCGGCGCGCGACCAGGCCGTCCGCTACGCGCGAGCCCTGGACCTCGTCTTGGCGGACCTGGGCCCCGCCTGCGTCCCCGAAGTGGGGATGAACGTGGCGTGGGCGCCCTTGGGTTGCCGCGGACCCCAGGACGTGTATGGACTGGCGGGTCGGATCACGATTGCCGGCACAGGGTTCGCCGTGACCGGCCGGCCCCGACCCGGCGGCCCCCACCACACCGGCAGGATCGCCCACGCCGCCCAAGAACGGTCGGGCCACGACGTGTGGGTCCTCAATCACCGCCACGACCCGGACCTCGTGGGTCGCTTGGGCGGGGACCACGTGTTTTTCGACCGCTCCCAGGAACCGGCTTGGGCCGCTTCGAGCATGGAATGGATGACCGAGGCCGCCGTCCGGCGCCTTGGACGCCTGCCGGGCTTCATCTCCGACCCGGGCGCGCCCGGCAAGGAAGCCATGGTTCGGATCCTCGCCCCCTCACCCGAGGAACTGCTGGCCCGTCACGCGCTTCTTCACGGCAAGGTCCGGCCGGCGGCCGGTGTGGCCCTGCACCAACCGGCCCGACAGGCAACGGCTAAATAGCGGGTCACCGTAGGAGAAATCCAGGCATAGCTGATCCGCATGGAACCCGCAAAGTCCACGTCGAAAACCCAGACCGCGTCGGCCCCCGTCGTCACCGTCTCCGAGCGCGCCGCCAAGGAGATCCAGGGCGTCCTCACGCAAGAGACGGAACAATTCGTGGGCGTCCGACTCCAGGCCATGGGCGGCGGCTGTTGCGGCCCCCAGTACGGCCTCGCGCTCGCCAAGGGCCCCGAGGAAGGCGACGTCGTCGTCGAGAGTTCCGGCGTCAAGGTCTTTGTGAACCCGCAGGACCAGGCTCTTCTTCAAGGCGTCAAGCTCGACTTCGTCGAGACCCCGATGGGGAGCGGCTTCCACATCGAGAACCCCAACGCGCCGAAGGAAGAGGGCCACGGCGGGCACGGTCACGGCCACGGTGGCGGCGGAGGCTGCGGTTGTGGCGGGGGCGGCCACGGCGGCCACGGACACGGGTCCGGCGGCGGCTGCGGGTGCGGCTCCGGCGGTTGCGGTTGCTAGTCTGCGTTTCTCGATTCTACTTTTTCGTCAACGCAAACCGGTAGGTCGTCGCTTTCCGTTCGCCTTTTCGTGCGAGGACGCCCGCGTCCGCGAGCGCGCCCAGGTCATACGTGAGCGTCCTTCGGGGAAGCGCCGGGAACGCGGCGTGGACGTCGTTGAACTTCACGGCTTGGCGTGGATGTTCACGCGTCAGACGGGAGAACCATTCCGCGACGCGGACCTGCCGCTCGTTCAAGGTTTTGGGGAGCCGGTCGAGGAGTAGCAACCTGTGGATCGTGGCCTCGTACGCTGTCCGCATGAGCCGGAGATGATAGGCGAGCCATGAGGTGCGGTCCCAGTCGTGGCGGCGGCCTTCGTCGAGGGCGGCGTAGTAGGCGTCCCGGTCCTGGTTGGCGGCGTAATCGAGGAGCGCGTAGCGGGCGCCCGGATAGGTCCAATGGACGAGGAAGAGCGTGCTGAGGAAGCGTCCAAGGCGGCCGTTCCCGTCGGCGTACGGGTGGATGCTCTGGAATTCATGGAAGAAAAGGCTGGTCTTGACGAGCGGGTGCTCGGCGGCCTTGTGGTTCCATTCGAGGAGGTTCTCGAGCTCGGTGGCGGTCGCCTCGGGTGGCGTCGGGAGGTAGACGACGACGCGGGCGGGTTTCGTCCCGATGAAGTTGGGCTTCGTCTTGAGCGTCCCGGGCCGGTCGAGGATCCCCTGGAAGTAGCGTTCGTGGAGCCAGTTCACGTCGCCAACGTGGCGCGGCGGCTGGAGCTTTTCGATCTCGCGAAGCAGTTCCGCGTGACGGAGGATCTCGCGCTCCTCGGGTTCGCGGAGCTGGTCGAGCGTGAGGCCGCGGTCCAGGAGGCTCTCCACGTCTTCGAGGCTCAAAGGGTTCCCTTCGATGGACGCCGTCCCGTAGGCGTTGCGGGCGAGCGCGTCGCGCAGGAGCCGGCGGCGCGTGGCCTCGTCGACGGCGTGCCGGTCGAGGTCGGCGTCCGACCTCTCAATCGCGCGCAGGTCGTCGAACATGGCCGGCGTCATCGAGTAGCGGGGAGGCCAGCATCCCCTCGCGGGTCTGCGAATGGTGTCCGTCGTGACCCGGTAGCCGGCGAAGGGCGAGCGGTTCGTCGTCTTGCTCATACCGAGGCCTAGGCTTTGCTCATAAATGTATGATTTTTGCTCATAAATAGGTTCGGTTCTTGCTCATAAGCCGTTCTCTCGTGCGCCAGGGACGCACCTGCCCGGCGAGCCAAGCGGACCCATCGCCGTCCTTGCGGGCCAGCCAACATCTAATAACCTGGAAGGCCGAATGACTCCCAACCATGGATTCATCGAAGCTCGTGCCCCTCAGGAACCCTTCACTGCCCGCTGTCACGGTGACTGCGGTGGCGGCCCAAAAGATCCGCGACGCCCTCAAGGAGGAGGGCCCGGATTACGTCGGCGTGCGGCTCGCCATCGTCGGCGGTCAAGGGTGTTGCAAGACAGAACGGCACGCCATCGACCTTGAAACGACGCGTCGGACGGACGACCTCGTGGTGGAAACGGGGGGCGTCAAGATCTTCGTAGGCGCGCGCGACGCCGGCCCCCTCGCCGGGGCGATCCTCGACTTCGTCGAGACACCGGAGGGTTCTGGATTCCGGGTCGTGAGCGACGAACGCAACCACCAGTGCGGCTGCGACCATTAGAGCGCGTCGCGATCGCGCGTTCTAACGCGGGCACCTTTGCGTTCCCTAGCGCGCTTGGCTTCGGAAGCCTTGCGCCTACCTTCCACCGAGCTTTCGGTGAGGCAACCCTTATGGCCCTGGATTCCAAGTCATGGTCATGGGTCGTAAGCTGGAGTTCTTCAGCGCTGGATGCCCGCTGTGCGTCCAGTTCCAGGAAGACGTCGAGTTGGGAAAGTGCGGCACCTGCGACCTTGAGATCATCGATGTGAAGGACCAGGCTTCCCGACGCCGCGTCAAGAAATACGATGTCCGCGTCGTGCCGACGCTGGTCATCGACGGCAGGGTCAAGGTGGAAGGGCGAATCGCCGAGCCGTGGGTCTGCGGGGACGAATTCTTCACGATGTTGGAGCGGACGCATCCGCTGGTACCGCCTCGGTGAAGGGAATTCGGGGTTGGCCGAAGCCGCCGGATGGCGCGCCCGTCATCCGGTCGGCCTTCCGCCAGGGTTCGAGAGAATCAGCGGCCGCCCGCGTCCATGGTGCCTTGGAAGCAGCCGATCACGGGGCCGTCCTTGTACTTCCAGTGGCAGAACCAGCCCATGCCGGGGATCTCGGTCGGCGGGACGACGATGGTCGCTCCGCCCTTCTCGAGCTTCTTGGTGGTGGCGCGGATGTCGTCGACGACGACATAGTTGAACGTCCCCGTTGACGCGTTGGGTTGCGGGGTGCCGATGCCGCCCGCCGTGCCTCCCGGCGTGGAGAACATGTGGTACTCGCCGGCGCCGGCCGGCATCTTCTGCGTGTCGATCTTCCAACCGAAAGTTTTCTGCATGAAGGTGGCGAGGTCCTTCGCGTTCTTCGTGATGAACTCCGTGTGCACGATCTGTCCTTCCACGAACTTCGGCATTTGCGTTGTTGACTTCGTACCGGTCGC
>CAYVGY010000003.1:0-53677 GCA_964451065.1 uncultured Halobacteriales archaeon | reverse complement strand
TCCCATTCGATCGTGCCCGGCGGCTTGTCGGACAGGTCGTAGACGACCCGGTTCACCTTGTCCTTGAGGGTGTTGAGGACCCGACGTGCGATGACTTGCTGGACCTCCCACGGCAGGGGGAAGCTCGTTGCCGTCATGGCGTCGTTGCTCGCGACCGCGCGCACGACGACGGTCTCGCCGTAGGCGCGGATGTCGCCCTGGACGCCGACGCTCCGGATTGGAAGCAAGGCGGCAAAGTACTGCCAGGGGAGTTCCTTGATCTTGCCGGCCTTGTGCGCCTTCTCGATTTCGTCCTCGACGATGACGCACGCCGTTCGGACGATCTCGACTCGCTCTTCCGTGCATTCGCCGAGGCATCGCACCGCGAGGCCCGGACCCGGGAAGGGTTGCCGTTCGGCCACGGGGAGCTTGAGTTCGCGGGCGACCTTGCGAACCTCGTCCTTGTAGAGGTCGCGCAGCGGCTCCACGAGCTTGAGCTTGAGGTCCTTGGGGAGGCCGCCCACGTTGTGGTGGGACTTGATCGTGTCGCGGGCGCCGCCGCCGGATTCGATCCAGTCGGGCGCGATGGTACCCTGGACGAGGTACTCGGCGCGGGCCTCCTTCGCCACGCGTTCAAAGATCCGGATGAATTTCTCGCCGATGATTTTCCGCTTCGCCTCGGGCTCCGTGACGCCCTTGAGCGCCGTAAGAAATTCCTCGGAGGCCTCGACGATTCGGACGTCGACGCCGAGGCCGCCAAGCATTTGTTTCACGAATGCGGGTTCGCCCTCTCGAACAAGACCCGTGTCAACGAAAACGGCCGTCAGGTCTTTTCCGAGCGCGAGGCCGACGATTGCGCCGGCGACCGTGGAGTCAACGCCGCCCGACGCCGCAATCACGGCGTGCCCCCGCACGTTCTTCTTGACGAGGTCCACCTGTTCTTGGACGAAGGCCTTGGGGTCGAAGAGGGAAGCGGTGGATGCCATCACGCCGAAGCCTCCACCTTCTTCGAGTCGTGGACGACCTTCCGTTCCTGCCTCTGGCGCCACTCGTCCAAGCGTTTGGACAATGCGCCGTCCTTGATCGCGAGGATTCGGGCGGCCAGCAGCGCGGCGTTCTCGCCGCGGTCGAGGCCAACGGCGGCAATCGGCATCCCTGGCGGAAGCTGGGTGACGCTCAGTAGGCTATCCAGGTTCATCTTCCCGGAGACGGGGACCCCGATGACGGGTTTGAGCGTACGCGCGCCGACGACGCCCGCGAGGGCATTGGTGAGCCCGGCGATCGCGATGAACACGTCCGATTTGCTCTTCCGGACGAGGTCGTCCACGCGGTCCGGGCTGCGATGGGCGCTGGCCACGAACGTCTCGAACGGGATCTTGAGTTCGCGAAGAACGTCCTCGGCCTTCTTGGCCACCTCGGCATCGCTGACCGAGCCAAGGAGGATCGTGACGCCCATGCGCGCGACCAGATTCTGGCCCCTCAAATAGGTTGTGCCGGGGCCGCACGGACACCGAGGCCGCGGCCTCCCGTTCTTGGCGGCCAAACCCTCATTAACGCTGGTCGGGTTCGCCGACTCCGGGGGACTTCTTCCTGCCGTTCGACGCCGAGGACAACATCTTCCTTCTACCAGGTCCGGTCAAGATCCACCCGCGGATCCTGCGCTCCATGAACCGGCCCGCCGTCGGCCACCGGTCGGCGGAATTCAAGGACGTCCTCAAGCATCTCACGCAAGGCCTTCGGTACCTCTTCCAGACGAAGGACCGAGTCCTCCTTCTCACAGGCAGCGCGACTTTGGGGATGGAAGCCGCCATCTCCAACGTGATCGGGCCCGCCGACAAGATTCTCGTACTCGAGAACGGGAAGTTCGGCGAACGATTCTCCGAAATCGCTAGGCTCTACACGACAAACGCCGAGATCGTCAAGACCGAGATGGGCCAACCGCTCGACCTCGCCCGAGCCGACGGACTCCTTTCCAAGGGCGGGTTCAAGGCGATGGCTGCCGTCCTCAACGAATCCTCCACCGGCGTCCACAACCCGGGGGCGCAGCTGGCTGAGCTGGCGCGCAAGCACGACGTGCTGTTCCTGGCCGACGGCGTGACTGCGGTGGGCGGCGTGGACGTGCCCGTGGACAAGTGGGGCATCGATGCCTGTGTCGTGGGGAGCCAGAAATGCATCGGCGCCCCGCCCGGCGCGACGCTTCTCAGTCTCAGCGACGCCTACTATGACGCCATCCGGCCGCGCAGCCTCTACATGAACCTCAAGGACGCCGCGGACAAGTGGGCCGACGGCGAATCCTCCTTCACGCCGGCCACGCACCTCTACTTGGCTGTGGAAGAGGCGCTCGAACTTCTCGCCGAGGAGACGCTGGAGAAACGCATCGAGCGCTCCTTCCGCATGACGCGGTCCGTGCGCGCGGGCATGGCGGCCCTCAACATCCCGCTGCTCGTTCCCGACGAGATCGCCAGCCAGACCGTCACGGCGGCCCGCTACCCCGAAGGCGTGACGGAGAAGGACGTGCGCGAGGTCCTCAAGCAGGACTTCGGCGTGGTCGTGGCTGGCGGGCAAGGCAGTTTCAAGGGCAAGATCTTCCGCGTCGGTACGATGGGGTTCACCCGGTCGCGCGAACTCCTTGGGTTCCTGGGGGGCCTCGAGATCGCGCTCGCGCGCACCTCGCACGTGTTCCCGCCCGGCGGCGGCGTCAGCGCCTTCCAGAAGGCGTGGGCGACAAAGCCTTCGCCCTGAGCTGGCGCGCGAGCCGCTCGACGCGCCTCGTCGTGTCACCGAGGTACTTGGCCGGGTCCAACGCGTCCTTGATTTCGCCGACCTTGAGGTGTTCGCGCAGGAGCTTGTCCTGGCGCGCCGCCTCCCAGAGGCTGGCCGACCCGTGGCGGATGCGCATGCTGATGCGGCGCACGTGCTCGTGGGCCTTTTGGCGCGACACGCCCTTGCGCGAGAGCGCCAAGAGGAGGGATTCTGCCATGACGAGGCCGCCGGTGGCCTCGAGGTTCTCCCGCATGCGGTCCGGGAAGACGCGCAGGCCCTCGAACACGTCGGCCATCTTGGCGACGACCCAGTCGGTGAGGATGAGCGCGTGGGGAACGAGGAAGCGCTCGGCGCTGGAGTTGGCGAGGTCGCGCTCATGCCATTGGATGGCGTTGTCCATGGCTGGATGGACGTTGGCCCGCACGAGTCGCGCGAGCCCGGAGACTTGCTCCGAGACGACGGGGTTCTGCTTTTGCGCCATCGTGGACGAGCCCACCTGCTTCTTCACGTCGAACGCCTCGGCGGCCTCCGCGATTTCGGTCCGCTGGAGGTTCCGGACCTCCGTGGCGAATTTTTCCATGGAGGTGGCGACGTTGGCGCAGAGGGCGAACAGTTCGACGTACCGGTCGCGGCCCACGATTTGCGTGGCCGCCTCCTCCGGTCGAAGTCGGAGTTTTTCCATGACGCGGGTCTCAAGCTTGCCGGCGTCCTCCCCGAAGCCCGCCGCGGTGCCCACCGCGCCCGACATCTTGCCGGCGCAGATGCGGGGCCGCGCTTCCGCAAGGCGGTCGAGGTGGCGTCCCACTTCGGCCGCGAACACGATCATCTTGTAGCCGAACGTGGTGGGGACGGCCGCCTGGCCGTGGGTGCGGCCCATCATGACGGTCGTCCGGTGTTTGGAAGAGAGCTTCGTCAGCGCCGTCAAGAGCCGTCGCAGCGAGGCCTCGATTTCGTCGAGGGCGTCGCGGATCTGCAACGCCACGCCCGTGTCGATGATGTCGTAACTCGTGGCGCCCAAGTGAACGTACCCGCCGGCTTCGCCCACGCAGGCGTCTTCGAGCGCGCGCACGACGGCCATGAGGTCGTGGCGGATCTCGGCCTCGATGGCCTTCACCCGGGCGAGCTTGACGTATTTGGGAGTCGCCTTCTTCTCCACCTCGTCCGCGGCGGTTTTCGGGATGTGCCCGAGGTCGGCGTGGGCGCGGGCGAGGGCGGCCTCGACGCGCAGGAGGTACGCGAGGCGCGCCTCCTCGGTAAAGAGACTTGTCAGTTCGGCGCGTCCGTAACGGAAATCCAGAGGACAAACGAGTCCCAGGGGCCCCACCACGGACGCCAGAGGAGGGCGAGGGGAAAACCCTTGCGTTGGCCTACCGTAGGACCATGAACTCCCGGTCGCCGTTTGGCGGTTCGTCCTGCACGACGAGCGCGGAGACGCGCGCCGCAGGAGGCCCTGCGCGGCACCAGGCAACGCAGGCCTCGACAGCCTCCCGGGAGCCCTCGAAGGCGGCTTCGACGCGTCCATCGGCCAAGTTGCGGACGAAGCCCGTTACGCCTCGGGCCTCGGCCTCTTTTCGGACAGACTCTCGGAAAAACACGCCTTGGACGCGTCCGCTCACCCACACGCGGCGCCGGACGCGGCGGGCGGAAGTCCCGTCCACATCCCCCGAGATTTGGGCGAGGCCATAGCGTCTTGTCAAGCCCGAAGCGGAACCAAAACAACACCCATTTATAGCGCGGGGAAGGATGGAACGCGCGGGAGCACTCGGCGACGCACTCTAGGAGAGGATTCTTCTGAAGGACATCATCCGTGACGCCATCTCGCGCGCCGCCGCGGAAAACAACCTGCGGCGCCCGCCGACCGCCAGGACGCTCCCTCCCCTTCCCGTCTCCACCCACATCACGGCCGTGACGCCCAAGACCCAACCGACCCACTTCAGCAACGACGACGTGGAGCTCGCCAAGGTCCTCGGCAGCATGACGACCAAAATCGCCGTCGTCGGCTGCGGCGGCGGCGGGACCAACACCGTCGCCCGCTGCGTCGAGTCGGGAATCGACGGCGTGAACTTTATCGCGGCCAACACCGACGCTCAACACCTCCTCATGGTCCGGGCACCCAAGAAGGTCCTCCTCGGCAAGCGGACCACGCGCGGCCTCGGGGCCGGAAGCCTCCCCCAGATCGGCGAAGAGGCCGCGCAGGAAGCCGAACCCGAACTCAAGGCCGCCCTCCAAGGCAGCGACATGGTCTTCGTCGTGGCCGGCCTCGGCGGCGGCACCGGCACCGGGAGCGCCCCCGTCGTGGCCCGGGTGGCCAAGGAAGTCGGCGCCCTCACCATCGCCATCTGCACGCTTCCGTTCAGCGTCGAGGGCGCCGTCCGCATGCAGAACGCGGAACGCGGCCTCGAGAGGCTACGCGAGACCTGCGACACCATCATCGTCATCCCCAACGACAAGCTCCTCGAGATCGCTCCGCGTCTCCCGCTCCAGGCCGCCTTCAAGGTCGCCGACGAGATCCTCTTCCGGTCCATCCGCGGCATCACGGAGCTCGTGACCAAGCCCGGCATCGTGAATCTTGACTTCGCGGACCTGAGAACGATCCTTTCCCGCGGCGGCGTCGCCATGATTGGCCTCGGCGAGTCCGACACGAGGGACCGCGCCGTCGAGTCGGTCTTGGAAGCCCTCAATTCGCCGCTTCTCGCCGTCGACATCTCCACGGCCACGGGTGCCCTCGTCAACGTGGTGGGCGGACCCGACATGACCATCGCCGAGAGTGAGCGCGTCGTGGAAGAAATCTATCACCGGATCCATGCGGACGCGCGCATCATTTGGGGGACGCCGATCGATCCCACGCTCGACAAGGCGCTGCGCGTCATGGTCGTGATTACCGGCGTTAAGTCCAAGCAGATCATTGGACCCGCCCGCCCCAGCGCCAGGCAGCGGACGCAGCAGGCGACCGGCGTCGATTTCGTGCTGTGAACGTGCCCCCGTTCCTCAATCGCGCACGCTTCTGGCAACCCTTAACTACCCCCAACGTTTGGGCCCTTCCCGCGCATGGCTGAGGAGCAGAAGAAACCGGAGGCCTTCCCGCCCGCCGTCGAGGAGGACGAGGAGGAAGAGGAGCCCCAGTCGACGCTTCCGCCCGACGTGGCCGAACGCGAGGCCCAAGAGGCCATCAAGGAGATCGAGGAAGAGATCGAGGAGGAGCACCCCTCGAAACCGATTGCTCCGCCGCCACCTCAGTATGAGGGCGACCGGCCGACCTTCATGGCCCGCGCGTGGCAACGCCAGGCCAGGGTCGAGGAACGGTTCAAGCGGATCGGCCACGGCCGGTACAGCCGGGTCGTGAAGATGGCGCGCAAGCCCGAACACGAAGAGTTCGTGCGGGCCTCCCAAATCACCGCCATCGGGATTGCCGTGGTCGGCCTCGTCGGTTTCCTCATCTACCTCCTCATGCAGTTGATCATGAACCTGCTAGGCGTCAAGTAGCGCCGCCGGGCCCGTAGTCTTAATATAGGCCGGGTTTTTCCCGAAACCCTCCTTTTCGGGTGCGTTCCACCGGGGAAGGGGGTACGCTGCCGCGCCGCGGGAGGCGTCCGCCATGGTCCAAGACGAGAAGCAAGCCGTCCAGGAAGAAGAGGAAGGCCTCGGCATCTACGAGCCCGAGGCAGACAAGCCCCTTACGATTCCCAGGAAGGATGAGCAGAAGCCCGTGGTCGATACAGGCCACGAGCCCCTCGTCTTTGCCGTGAAGACCCAGGTCGGGCAAGAGCGCACCGTCGCCGACTTCCTCGCGACGAAGATCAAGAAGTCCAAGCTCCCGATCTTTGGCGTCCTCGCGCCCCAGGAACTCCGCGGGTACGTCTTCGTCGAAGCCGACGACGCGCAGGTGCTCGAACGCACCATCAAGAACATCAGCTACGCGCGCACGATGTTGCCCGACCCCGTGCCGTTCTCCCAGATCGAACACTTCCTCACGCCGGTCTCGGCCGTGGCCAAGATCAGCGAGGGCGACATCGTCGAACTCGTCTCGGGGCCGTTCCGCGGCGAGAAGGCCAAGGTCACCCGGATCGACGAGGGGAAAGAAGAGATTACGGTCGAACTCTTCGAGGCCATGGTTCCGATTCCCATCACGGTCAAGGGCGAAAACGTACGTGTGCTCAAGCGCCACGGCGAGTCGTAGCGAATCATTCCCGCCCTATCCCCTGCCGTCACGCCATGGATTCCCGCGGTAGCCCCAAACGGCATAGGGCGGCCGGACCACCTGGCCACCCCCTACGCGGGTGAACCCCATGGCACAAAACCGATTCGTGAAGACGGAACGCAGAATGAAACGAATGATCGGCCCGATGGCTGGCGCGGCGCTATTGGCCGCGGTGATCATCGGCGCCGTCCCGACGGCGGCCGCGTTCCCGTGCGGTTCTCCGCTCGCTGACAACGGGGTCACGATCCGGGCGGACGCGGTCGTCCCGGAAGGTTGGCGCTTCTATGCCAAAGCTGGAACGACCATTGTCGCCAGCGTCCAAACCAATCCGGTTTCCAGCATCCACGTGTATGTGGCCAAGGGCACGTCGACCAACTGTGGAAGCTACTATGTGGCCTGGCCGAAATTCGACAACTACAACGGCGAGGACCTTGACGGCGGTGGCATCTCGACGGTCGGCTACATCGTGCAAGCCGGCGGCGACGGCCACTACGCGATCGTGGTCAACGCCGACACGCCGACGCCACTCATGAACTACGCTTTGGAGGTCTCCATCACGCCGGTGTCGCTGCCGTGCGCGTTCATCGCGCCTTGGTGCTGAGACGGCATTCCCACCCCTCCCCCCGTGGAGGGGGGGCTCTCCTCCCCCGTTTCTTTGTTCCAACCCGCCGCGGCTGCGGCGCGGCCCCTTCCACCCTTCCGCCCGACGCGAATCGGGCGCCCTCCTTTGGAGGGCCCTCCGACCCTCTTGCCTGCTTCGGGGGCGCGGCTCGAAACGGACGCGGCCCCGCCCGCCTTCCTCGGCACACGGCGCTCTCCCGATGGCGGACCGGCCTTCCATCCCGTTCCCGCGCACCCTCGTACCCCGCAACCAGCCGCCTTACATACGGAACCGCCAATCCGGCCCGGTGGCCCCGAGCGCGTTCGCCGATGCGTTGGTCCCCGGCCTCACCATCGGGTTCGTCGTCCTGGTGGTCTTCGGCATCGCCGGCACATTCGTCCAGGACAGTCTGGACCTGGAAACGTTCCATAACATGCACCTGGACGTGTACCCGCTCTTCCTCGCAGGAATCGGCGTTCCGCTCTACGGGTTCGTCATAGGGCGCGTGCTCGCGCGAACGCGTCCGGACGCGGATTGGCGGGGCATCTCGATAGGCGCCTCCGTGGGCGGCTACCTCGCCGGTACCCTCGCGCATTTTGGTGGCCTCCTGACGGTCGCCATCGTAAACGGTCCGGTGCGGGGACCGGGCTCGCCGAGGCTCACGTTGCCTTGGCCTGGCTCCGAAGGCGCACCCCTCGAAGCGCCGGGCATGTTCGACGCACTCGCGGCCTGGAGTCTCGCGCTCATGGTTCCGCTCGCGCTGCTGGCAGGTCTCCTTGCCCGTTGGAGCTGGGGCGCAAGGCGGCCCAAGCCCGTACCCGAGGTCGCATCAAAATCGGCCGGCCCCGAGTCGTCGTGAGGCTACGAGCCGCCGAAGCGCATCGTGGGTCGTCCGCCAATCCAGCCTTGCGCGACCCACCACCGCCACGCCCAACCCGCCACGAGAAGAACGACCAACGCGAGCGTCAAGTACAGGCCGGCAGGCTCCAGCTGGCTCTCGAACAGGTAATAGAAACCGACCAGCCAAAGGGCCCCGTCGGCGACCACATACGCCAAGAGGAGCGCGAACACGAGCGGTCGAGGCCACACGCGAACCGTGGGAGCTGTTTCGGCCACGAGGGCTGCCAAAGCGCGCCGATACATAAGGGTCCCGAACGCCGAGCGACCTTCGCTTCTCCTGCGCGGCCCACTGGGAGTAAAATGCTGTCGGGGATGAGTTAAGTAGGCCCTAGCCCGAGACTGGGGGCCGCATGCGACGCCGAACGGTCACCCTCGAGTACGATGATACGGCCGAGCGGGCGTTGACGCGCGTCACCCTGATGCGTTTTGGCGTCCCCAAACGTGTCCTCGACAAGCATGTCCCCGAGAAGGGATGACGGCTAGCCCGCTGGAGGGCCCTTATGAACGTTTATACGTCCCCTGGGGCCCCAAGGCCCCGCCGGCCACGACGATTTGAGACCTTTACCAGATTCCTCATATAGCGTTGGGAACGAGGTTGGCTACCATGGACGCCCGGAAGATCGAGCTCCCATACGACGAGACGGCGGAGTACATGATGTACCGCGTCCATCTCCTGCGCTTCGGGGTCCCCACCCGGGTCCTCGACAAGGAAGTCCCCGTGCCCGCGGACGCCTAGCTTCCACGTCCTTGGGACGATATCGTTTTATCTTGGGCCTCTTCTTGGCGCGAGCCTCATCCCTGACCGCGATTGGGCGGTCTACCAGGCGCTTCCTTGGCGCAGGGTCGAGGCGGACGTGAACCTGCATGGTCGAGAAAGTCGAAGCCCTCGTTGATGGTGGAAAAGCGACCCCTGGCCCCCCCCTTGGACCCGCCTTGGGCCCGATGGGCGTGAACATCGTCCAAGTCATCAATGCGATCAACGACAAGACGCGCGTCTTCGACGGCATGAAGGTTCCCGTCAAGGTCCTCATCGACCCCGGCACGAAGGCGTTCACGATCGAGGTCGGCACGCCGCCCGCCAGCGCCCTCATCCTCAAACAGATCAACGCGGAGAAGGGCTCGGGCAACCCGCGCACGACCACCATCGGCAACCTCACCATCGAGCAGGCCGTCACCGTCGCCAAGCAGAAGGGCGACGCGCTCTTGGGCAAGACCCTCAAGGCCAAAGTGAAGGAAGTCCTCGGAACCTGCGTCTCGATGGGCGTCAAGGTCGAAGGCAAGGACCCGCGCGACGCGCAGAAGGCCATCGACCGGGGCGAGTACGACGGCCGTCTCAAGTGAGGCCAACCGCGGTCGCACTTTCCCTAGAAGCCGATGAAGATCAGGGACGCAATCAGCGTGACCGTACCCGCGATTGCGGCCGTCAATAGCGCCCCGCGGAGCACCCGATCATAGAGTTCCTCCGCCATCAAATGCGTTCACCCCGACGTTTCGCTTTAGACGTTTCGAAAAGAAACGTCCCGTACGCCACGCCGACTCCTGCGACGAGCCACAGATATCCGATTCCGGGCACACCGACCAGGAGCGTTAGCCCGGTCAGGATGAACTGAATGCTGGCGATGAACGCGACCAATAAGGACAATTGCCTCGTGGCGGCTCGTCTCGTGAGGGTGCGGGCGTACGGGGGCCGAGGGACCACTCATCCCTCCTGGCGTCGCCGACTCATCTCGTCGTTGGAAGTTGGGTTTGCGCCCCACCTTCGCCCACGTCGACGGGCAATGGCCCCCGCACCGTTTTGACCCCCCAAGGCGTTCACGAGCCCGTGCCGCGCCGCAAGTATGGTCGGATGGTCCACGACGTGGGAAGCAACGCCGGCAAGAACTCGCCGACGCGCAAAGCGCCGGCGCACGGCGACGGCAAGCCGAAAGCGTGAGCCGCACGAAACCCCTTTATGGGTTCCGCCGGTAACCCAGGTGGAGGGGCTCACCTGGTTGGAGGACCCGAAGCGATCCTTCTCTACGTCCTCGTCATCCTCGTGGGTGCCAAGGTCGGGGGCGAACTCGCCTCCCGCCTCAAGCAACCGCCGGTCGCGGGTGAGATCCTCGTCGGCGTCTTGCTGGGTCCCTCCCTCCTCGGCTTCCTTCCCGCCTTCGACATCCTCGACACGGCCAACCAGTTCTTCGCTGCGGAGCCCCTCGGTTCGGAGGGCAACCTAACCATCGATGACGTCGACTTCGCCGCCACCAAGGACCTCGCGGTCCTCGCGCTTCTGGCGGAGATTGGCGTCCTCGTGCTTCTCTTCGAGGTCGGCCTCGAATCCAACCTCGCCGAGTTCCGCCGCGTGGGCTGGAGCGCCGGCCTCGTCGGCACCTTCGGAGTCGTCTTCAGCCTCGCCATCGGATGGGGCGCCAGCGAACTGTTCGCCCAACGCATCGACTGGGTCATCACCGACACCGCAATCTCTAACCCCCATCTGCTCCACGCCTTCATCGGCGCTACGCTCGCCGCCACCTCGGTGGGGATCACCGCGCGGGTCCTCTCGGACATGGGCCGCATTCGGACGCGCGAATCCCAGATCATCTTGGGCGCCGCGGTTTTCGACGACGTCCTCGGCCTCATCATCCTTGCCATCGTCGGCGGCCTCGTGGTCGACCCAGCCGGCCTCTCTCTCGCGGGCGTTGCCCGCGTCTTTGGCTTGGCCCTCGGCTTCTTCTTCGCAGCCATCCTCCTGGGCGTCCTCCTTGCACCGCGGATCATCAACTGGGTGCATACGGCCTTCCGGACGCCCTACGTCCACCTCGGCTTCGCCCTGGCGCTCATGTTCGCGGTCAGCTACCTCGCGACGTGGGTCGGCCTGGCCGCCATCGTCGGCGCCTTCGCCGCTGGCCTTGCTCTCTCCACAAGTTCCCACCGCCACATCATCTTTGAGGACCTCAAGCCCGTGGGAAGTCTCTTCGTCGGCTTCTTCTTCGTCATCCTCGGCGCCCGCGTCGACCTCACGAGCGTGACGCGGGAGACCCTGCCCCTGGTGCTCCTCGTCGGCGGCATCCTCACCGTGGCTGGAATCCTCGGGAAGCTCTTGTGCGGCCTCGGGGTCCTCGGCGGCCAGGCGAACCGGTACGTGGTCGGCGTCGGCATGGTCCCCCGGGGAGAAGTCGGCCTCATCTTCGCCCTCTTCGGCCTCGAACACGGCCTCCTCAGCAACTGGCAATACACGACGATTATCGTCGTGGTCCTCTTCACGACGCTCATCACTCCGTTCTGGCTCAAGGCGGTGAGCGGCCGTTTCAAGGAATTCGTCGAGGAACGACCGGACGCCGCCCGCATCAAGGAGGCCGTCGAGGAATGACCCGCATGCTGGAAACCCCAAAGCTTGAAAGCGCCCCCCTCCCTGCCCGCGACGCCCGCATGGACTGGACCGGCCGCGACGTCGTGAGCATCCGCGACTTTGCCCGCAAAGAAGTGGACGCCTTCCTGTCGTATGCCGAGAAGTTCGTCCCCGCCGCCTCGGGCCAGAAACGCAACACGAGCCTGGAGGGAAAGGTCCTTGCGACGCTTTTCTACGAGCCCAGCACGCGGACCCGCCTGAGCTTCGAGGCCTCGATGCAGCGCCTCGGCGGCAGCGTCATCGGGTTCTCGGACCCCGCGAGCACGAGCCGGCAAAAGGGGGAGACGCTCGCGGACACGGTCCGCATCGTGGACAAGCTGGCCGACGCGCTCGTGCTCCGGCATCCCAAGGAAGGATCGGCGCGTCTGGCGGCGGACTATGCGGACCATCCCGTCATCAATGCGGGCGATGGCGCCGGCGAGCATCCCACGCAGACCCTCCTCGACCTGTTCACGATTCGGCGGGAACGCGGCCGCATCGAAGATTCGACGATCGTGCTGCTCGGGGACCTCAAGTTCGGCCGCACCGTGCACAGCCTCGTCACCGCGCTCAGCCAATATCCGTGCCGGATCCTGCTCGTGAGCCCCCCGAGCCTCCAGCTCCCCAAGGAAGTGCTGCGGGAGTGCCGCGACCGGGGTGCCACGCTCGAGGCGTCCACGAACCTCGACAAGGCGCTGGCCGAGGCGGACGTGCTCTACTGCACCCGCATCCAACAGGAACGGTTTGGCGACCCGGAGGATTACCGGAAGGTCGCGGGAACCTATCGCATCACCCGCGCCGCGCTGGCCAACGCGAAGCGGGACCTCATCGTGCTCCACCCGCTACCGCGCGTCGACGAGATCGACGCGGACGTCGACGGAACGGCCCATGCACGGTACTTCCAGCAGGCGGCGAACGGGCTTCCCGTCCGGATGGCGGTGCTGGCCGCCGTTCTCGGCGGGCGCCCCTAGGACTCGACCGCTTCGGGCGGCGGACCTCATGGTTTTGTTTGCCGGGGGCACCGCCGCTTCCTCGCAGCCCCCCCGGCCCCCGCGGCTGCTCAGGGGGCGAAGAGGCGAGCCATTGATCCGTGAGTTTGGCCATGGCACGAAGGGCCACTGCTCCAGAAGCCGGGCTGCGAACCAATTTCTGTACTCCAGACCGACGGAACGGGCCCACAAGATTTATCCAGGAGAAACAAAGCTGGCTTCTCTTGAGACGAATGACGTGGGGGATTTGCTCGCTGGCTTCCATGCTCGTCCTCGCCGGATGCGCAGGTCCTTTCCCCGACGGACCCCCCTCGGAACCCCCCAAGATACCGGCGCATAGCCCCGGCTGGACCGGCTTCGGCGGTCGGCCATTGGGGGACGGCATGCTGGAGACCCACGTTGTCACCGCGCGAACTGCCGCGCCGGCCAGTTGCGTGTATTATCGCAACCGGGCGATCGAACCCGACGCCGTGTGCCGTGTGGAACGAACCACCTGGCGAGAGCCCACGTGTGACATCGACTACCCGTGGTCACTCGTCGTAATCGAATCCCCCGAATGGGATATCCAGGACGTAATCGTCGTCGCGTTCGACGAAGAATGGAACACGGTAGGATTCTGGCGGCGCCTCACTTCGCACTGCGATAATTTCCCAGAAGACGGGTAGGGGGCAAAATCCAAGAGGGCCTCGTCTTTGGGCCACCCATGGCCCGCGCCCCCGCCCCCGCCGCAGAATCCTCGCTCAAGGAGTTCAAGGTCCAACCGATCCGCAACGGCACCGTCATCGACCACATCGCGGCCGGTCAAGCGCTCAAAGTGATGCGGATCCTCGGTCTACCCGCCGAAGGCGGCCGCAGCATCGTCTCCATCGGCATGAACCTGCCGAGCCGGAAGATGGGCCACAAGGATGTGGTCAAGATCGAGGACCGCGAACTCGACCCCCGCGAGGTCAACAAGATTAGCCTCATCGCCCCCAAGGCCTCGATCAGCATCATCCGCAACTTCCAGATTGCCAGGAAAGCCGTCGTCGAACTGCCCAAGGAAATCATCGGCCTCGCAAAGTGCGAGAACCTTTCCTGCGTCACGAACGCCCACGAACCCGTCCAGTCCCGCCACGTGGTCACCAGCGGCGAATCGCCGGCGCTCCGCTGCGCCTACTGCGGCCGCGAAGTCAAGGATGTCGCCGGCAGCCTCTTGACCAATTAGCTCTCAAACCCCCCATCGCCGGGCTCGACGATCCTCGACCCAAGGCATAAATAGGCCGCCCCTCCCTGGTGCGCAATTGGCATGGCCGGGCCCGAGGCGTTGAGCCACCTGGAGGGGTACCTCCCCCTCATGACCGGCACGTTCCTCATCGGGCTGGCTGCCTTCGTCTTCGTCGCCGGCCACCTCCGCATCCCCAACGTCCTCTTCTCCGCCTTCTTCTTCACCTCCGGCCTCAAGAGCCTCGCCGAAGGCGTGCTCCCCCTCTCCCCCGAACTCCACGCCCAGACCCCGACCTTCCCCGGACCCCTCTCCTGGTTCTACTTCGGCTTCACTTGCGCCATCCTCCTCGTCCCGCTCCTCATCCTCTTCGTCCTCGTCTTCCCCAAGGCCCATCCGGCACTCGTGGCGCGGCGCGGCCTTGCCGCGGTGATCTTCCTGCCCGCCGTCCCCTTCCTCTGGGTCCTCCACACGGCCCCCCTCAAGGACCTCGCCGACCTCGCCACCATCTTCAACGCCTTCTCCTTCGCCGCCACCGCGCTCGCCGTCGGCCTCATGATGCGGACCTACCGCGCCGCCACCGACCCCATCGTCCGCACGCGCGCCGCCTACGTCCTGGGCGGTCTGGCGCCCTACCTCCTCGGCACCCTCCTCGTGGCCCTCCTTGAGTACCTGCGCCACCCGTGGCAGACCTTCGTCCTCCAGTGGGTCACGCCCACCCTGGAGATCGCCGTCGCCTGCATCGCCGCCTACGCCATCCTCAAGTACCAACTCGTCAAGATCGAACTCGGCGTCAAGGCTGGCCTCAAGTACACGCTGACCATGGGCGCCGTCGTCATCGTCTTCTTCCTCGCCAACAACCTCTTCCAGAAACTCATCGAACCCATTTTCTCCTTCACGGACCTCTCCTTTCTCCTCTCCGCCCTGGGCGCTACCGTCGTCTTCTTCCCCGTCCAACGGTTCGTCGGACACGGCCTGAACAAGGTCTTCCCCGCCACGACGCAACCGCCCCAGGATTATCTTCACCAGCGAAGTCGGGACCTTTACCATGCCCAGCTCCTCCACTGTTTGCGCGACGATGAGATCACCGACCGTGAACGCCGATTCCTCGAACACCTGCGGGACCAGCTGAGCATCGACCCGGCCGAGGCGATGGTGATGGAGCACGAGATTCGGCAACGCCTGGGCCACCGACCCTCGCCGCGTGCCGTGGTAGGTGCGGCGCCGCGGGAAACCGAGGCGGCCTGACTCCGGGAACCAGAAAGAATCGGGAGGCGGGAGTCCGGCCGCCCCGCGGCCGCCGCTTGCAGAGAACCGCCGACTCAATCCGTCGGAAGGGCGCCGCGGGCCAGGCGGCCATGAAGCCGCATATGGCCAAGCTGGATTCCCTCCGTCACGAGGGCCCGCAACGCGGCAAGGTTCTGAGCCAACCCGACCGCCGCCGCGACTTGCGCCAACTCCTTGGCACTCTCCACCCTGAGGATCTTGATGGCAAGGGCGGCCACGGGGTTCGCCTGGGTCGCCCCGCCCACCATGCCCATGCTCATGGGAAGTTCGATTTCTCCCAGCAGGTTCCCCTTGGGATCCTTTGAGTAGCGTGTGAGGGGTTCGTATCGGCCGCTCTTGGCCGCGTACGCGTGGGCGCCCGCTTCGAGCGCGCGCCAATCATTGCCGGTAGCGAGTGCCAGCGCATCGATGCCGTTCATGACGCCCTTGTTGTGGGTGGCGCAACGATACGGGTCCACCTCGGCGATGCGGGCGGCGGTGAGAATCGCGTCGACGACGCGTTTGCCGCCGAGCGAGTCCTTGTCCCAGGTGGCCTTGGCGATGGCGAGGCGTCGGTCGGCGAGGTTCGAGACGATGCGAAGCCGTGGCCGGCCGCCCGTCATCCGCGCAAGGTAGGGGGCGACCTTCTCGCAGCGCGTGTTCACGGCGTTGGCGCCCATGGCGTCCCCCACGTCGACGAGCAGGTGGACAACCAGGAAAAGCTGGCGTTGACTTCGCACAATGCGGACCTCCAGGTCGACGGGTCCGGCCCCGCGTCGTTCGAGCGACGAGTCAGGAAGGCGAGCGGCACGCAGGACCTCCATGCGGCGCCGCAGGATCTCTTCGGCGGCCTCAATGGGGTCGCGGACGCGTTCGAGGTGGATCTGGCCAATCATGATCGGCCCGCTGGCGTTCGCCGTGAACCCGCCGGCCCTGCGTGCGAGCTTGGCGGCGTGGCTGGCCGCGGCCACGACGCTCGGCTCCTCGACGGCCAGCGGCACGAGGTAGTCCTTTCCGTTGATCCGGAACTGCGTCGCGATGCCCAAGGGGAGGGAGATGGCTGCCACCACGTTCTCGATCATGCGCTCCCCGACGGCAGCGGGGAGGCCGGGCGTCGACACGAGCGTCCGCTGGAGAAGGCCTCGTTCAGCCTTGGTCAGTCCCGCCCAGTCGGCGACCCGTCGCAGACGGGCGCGGCCGGTCAGGTTGTAGAATCCCGAGAAGGAACCGCCCCGCATCTCCGCCGCGGCAACGGACGCCGGCTAATAAGCGGCAAAGGTCGGTCCTGAGGCCCCTGCGGGCGCCGGAGGAAGGCACCTCGTGCCGCCTTCGGACGGAAAGGCTTTTTAAGTTTCAGGTCAACGTCCCCACGTGCGGCTTGCCGCCGGGCTCTTATTGCTCGTCCCCGCCCTTTCCGGGTGCTTGGGCGGCAACGACGACGTCGTGGAGGACCCTGGGCCCGACCCCATCGAGAAAAGGCTCGGGGACCCCCTCACGTTGGGCGGCGTGCTCAACCGGACCAACCACATCAACGTCCAGACCCAGTCGACCATCAAGTGGGAGTTCACGAACGTCACCGAAGGGTTCCGGGTCTGGTCGAGTCTCCTCTACTTCGGCCAGGAACTGCCCATCAGCAAGAAATCCATGTTGGGCGAACCCGTCTTCGTCGGGTTCATCCCGCTCAACGCCACGGAGTCGGTGTCCGGCTGCGGCGAGCTTCCCAAGGGCCTTAAAGACTACTTCCGGCCCCGTGACGGGGCCACGGACGGCAACCTCAAGGGCAAGTTCAAGCCGGGCTGGTACCACGCCGTCCTCATCACGAACAAGGCCGGCAGCTTCAGCATCACGTTCAATTCCACGACGGAGCTCACCCCTATCAAGCCCAGTAAGCCCGACCCCTACGTGACGGGAGGCGGCGGCTACCTGGACACGGGCCGAACGCCGACGCTCACGGCCGAGAACCTCGAGGGCGCCTGGTTCGCTTGGGCCACGCATCAGCTTGCCGACCCCAATGTCGTCGACGGCGGGCGCACGCATCGCGTCACCATCGGGGGCGACTGTCGCAAGACAGAACGGGTCCAGGAGACGGCCCAATCGCCCGCCTACACGACCGCGCAGAAACTCTCCGTGGACGCGTCCGGCAAGGGTTCCTCCGTCGAGATCAAGGGCCTCTACGAGCCCAAACAAGACGTGTCCCAGGCGCAAAACACGAAACTCTGGGCCGTCTGGGCTTCCATCGTGGAACCCGAGATTCCCACGGCACTTCCCGAAGATTCGGGCTAGGCCGCCACGACGAAGGTGGCGTTCAGGTTCTTGGAAAGGTACGACAAGAACGCGCGGAAGTTCTCCTCCGGGACCTCGCCCGAGAACCGGACGCCGATGGCGTGTTCCCCCTTCTTGAGGATCCTCTTGATGGAGACGAACGCCGGTGAGTCGCCGTTCTCGTCGTCCAAGACCTCGATCTCCACCTGGTCGCACCGGGTCGTGCGGTGGCTCGTCTCGGTCAAGAGCTCGATGGTGCCGCGTGTGTCCTTGGGCCGGTCCGCGTTCTCATGGACCACGTCCGCGTCCGCCTTGACGCGGACGACGCTGTGGTAGCGGCCCTGGCCGAGCGCCCGCAAGACCAGCTCGGTCATCGCCGGAATCTCGAAGTGGGACTCGAACTTGGCCTTCCCCGTCAAGTCCTGGAGCCACATGACGAACGAATTCGAGGGCTGCACCCGCGTCTTCTTCGCGTCGACGTCCAGGACGATCTCCAGGTTCTCCAGACGGCCCACGGAGGCGTTCTTGAACGCCTCCAGCTTCGCGACGCGGGCTCCTTTGGCGACGCTCGTCAGCCATTCCTCGACTTCCTTCGGCGCGTACGTCCATGGCGGTTCAGGGAATTCGCTACCGTACCGTGTCATAAAGGAGCCCGAACCAGGAAAAAGCGTGCAGAGCCGAAGCCTGTCACGGTACTGTCTCGAAATCGTGCCCCCCCCTATTTAATTTCTTATAGTGGGGGCTTAATGCCCGGCCAAGTGCCCGTCCTCGGCGTCGGCTACGACGACCTAGTCCACCTCATCGGCCGGTCGATTCCCCGGGACGAACTCATCGCCCGCGTGCCCATGATGGGCGGCGCGTACGACGGCGAGAAGGAAGGCCAACTCCTCTTCGAGTTCTTCCCCAACCGCCCCGACCTCCTCACGGTCGAGGGCCTCGCGCGCGCCTGCCGCGCCTTCTTCGACGTCGAGCCCGGCCTCAAACGCTACGCCATGGACGCAAGCGGCGACACCGTGACGGTAGACCCCTCCGTCACCCGGGTCCGGCCCGTGATTGGTTTCGCCCGGGTGGAACGGCTCGACTTGACGGACGCCCTCCTTGCAGAACTCATCGATGTCCAGGAGCGTCTGACGACCGGGCCCGGCCGCAAGCGGAAAAAGGTCGCCATCGGCATCCACGACGCCGCCCGCGTCAAGGGCCCGTTCCGGTACACCACCGTCGGACTCGACGAACACGCGTTCGTGCCCCTCCAGATGGACCGACCGCTGACGCCTCGACAAATCTTCGAGCAGCATGACAAGGGTCGCATCTACGGCCCCTTGCTCGCGGGCCACAGCCGCGTCCCCTTGATTGTCGACCGCGAGGACCAAGTGCTCTCGCTGCCGCCCGTCATCAATGGCCAGTTGACGGCGCTCACCACCCAGACGCAGGACGTCATCGTGGACGTGACCGGCACCGACGAGCGCTCGACGCTCGGCATCCTCAGCATCGTCGTCACCAGCCTGGCCGAGCGAGGCGGCCGGATCAAGAGCGTCCAGCTCCTGGAAGGCAAGGCGGCCAAACCGAGTCGCGTCTCGCCCGACCTTTCCCCTCAGCAAAGCAAACTCAGCTATGCGAGGATCCGGCAACTCCTCGGCCTCGAGGTGGGACCCCGGGAGGCGTTGACCTACCTTGGCCGACTGGGCCACCACTTCGAGCCCACGTCGGCCTCGGGCGGCACAGTCAGCAGCCCCGCCTGGCGGATGGACCTCTTGCACATGGACGACCTGGTGGAGGACGTCGGCATCGGGTACGGATTCGAGAAGTTCGAGGCTCGGCTCCCCGCGGTCGCCCAGTTCGGCGGCATCCACGAACGGGCCCGCAAGGCTCGACGCGTGCGGACACTTCTCGTCGGCTTGGGCGTCACGGAGGACGTGACGCTGACGATCACGAACAAGCAAGACGCCTTGTTCCGGACCGGCGCCCCCGACCGGGCGCTGGTCGAGGTGGCCAACCCCGTCACGATGGAGCAATCCGTCCTGCGCCCCCACCTGTACACGAGCCTACTGGGCCTGCTGCGGTCGAACAAGCACCGTGAACTTCCCCAGTCCGTCTTCGAGGTGGGGCTCGTCGTGCCGGGGCACCGCGACGACGGCGCCAACGAGCTCCGCGTGGCCGCCCTCCGGATGGCGCCCCGCGCGACGTTCGCCGAATGCAAAGGAATCGTCGAAACGTTCTTGCGGGACGCACAGCGACCGGCCACCCTTGAGGCCGGTTTCGCGCCTGGATTCATCCCCGGACGATGCGCCCGGCTCGTCCACGAGGGCACCGCAGTCGGCTTCTTCGGCGAACTCCACCCCGAAACGATCCAGGCCTTCGAGCTCGGGGCGCCCATTTTCGGGTTCGAGGTCGCGCTCTAGCGGCGCCTTCCGCGGGTCTGCGCCGCGCCCAGCCCAAGGCCCGCGAGGGCCACCCACAGCCCGAATCCCGGTGATTCGCCGCCCGCGTCGTCCGTGAGGTCTTGGAGGCGGGGCGTCACGTCGACATACTTGCCGGGGTCGGGAAAGGCCGGCGAGCCCTCCAGCGCCTCGTAGAACACGAAATGCCGCTCATCCTCGGCCGGTGTGACCGTGAAGTTGATCCAATACGGTGCCCCTTGCAGCGTCGCCTCTTGGAGGATCTCGAAATCCGCCGGCCACGCGCCGGTCTCGCGCCCGCCCAGGGCGAGCACCGCGCGGAGCTTCCACTGCGCGGGGACCGGCGTCGCGATTTCGTACGTGCGTCCCGCCCTGAGGTCATAGTGGAAGACGACCCACCCCTCGTCGAGGGGGACCGGCTTGGCGACGCAGTTGCACGTCTGGTCAAAGTAGAAGAACAGCTGCGTCTGCCCGACGGCCCGGTTGGTGAAACGCAGCTCGTAGGGTCCCTCGTCGAAGGGGAGGCGGACGGAGGCCTTGTGGATCGCGTCCGTGACGAAGCGCCAAGACTGGACCACGGTGCTGTGGTTGAACAGGAGCTCCACGGCGACGTCACGGCTCTCGTTGTAGAAGGACACGAAGAGGACGAGGATCATCCCGGCCTGCCAAGGGCCTTCGCCGGTTTCGATCCACACGGTCTGGCTGGCGTTCGCCTCGAGCTGGAGGGGCTTCACCTGGACGTGGTTCAGGGCGGGACCGCCGGACGAGTGGGCCGTGGCGGTCGCCGGGACGAGCAGGAGGCCCGCCATGATGGCAAACGCGGCGGAGCGCTGCACGGGTCGTCCAAGCTCGTCAGGGTGATGAAGTTTTGCGGCGCCGCACCGCCTCGTGGATGCGCTGCGCGAGGGGTCGTGGAACGCCGGGGACCTGGGCGATCTGGTCGGGGCTGGCGCCCTCAAGCCCTTGGATGCTCCCGAACGTGGTGAGCAAACGGCGCCGCCGTTCAGGTCCCACGCCTGGGATGCCGTCGAGGAAGGACTCGATGAAGTCGGCCCGCTTGAGTGCGCCTTGGTAGCCGATGGCGAAACGGTGGGCCTCGTCGCGGGCTCGTTGAAGGAGGTGGAGCGCCGGGGACGCCGGATCGAGCCGGAGGGCGTGCAGGTTGTGGGGTCGCCATATTTCTTCCTCGCGCTTGGCGAGGCCGATCAGGGGAAGGGTTTCCAGGCCCAAGGAGTGGAGGGATTCGAGCGCCGCCGCGACCTGGGTCGGGCCGCCGTCCACGACCACGAGGTCCGGCAACGCGTCCGCGCCTTGCTCGCGTAGCAGGCGGGCGTAGCGGCGCGCCACCACTTCGCGCATCGCGCCGGGGTCGTCGCCGCCGGACGTGGTGCGGATCCGGAACCGGCGGTATTGCGATCTTGCGGGTTTTCCGTTCACGAGGGCGACGAGCGAAGCGACCGTGTGTTGGCCTGCGTGATGGCTTACGTCGAAGCATTCGATGCGTTCGGGGACTTCGGGCAAGGCCAACGCGTCCCGTAGGGCCTCGAGGGCCTCGGGTCCTCTCCGCTCGCGCAGGAGGAACTCCTGCTCCAGCAGGAGGGCAGCGTTCGTTTCCGCCATCTCGACGAAGCTCCGGCGCCGCCCCCGCTCGGGAACCAAGAACCGAACCTCTTGCGCGTGGAGGCCTTCCAACGCCGCTTTGAGGTCGTTGGCGCCCGGGAGCGCGAACGGGAGGAGGATTTCCCGGGGGATCTGGGGCGCTTGCAGGTAGAACTGCTCGAGGAAGGATTGCAGGACCATCGGGCTGGGGGTTTCCCGGGGCGCGTTGAGGAAGTAGTTTTCTCGACCCACGACCGCGCCGCCGCGGACCCACAGGACGAGGGCGCAACATCGCGTCTCGCGGCGGGCGACGGCTACGGCATCGTAGTCGTCACCCTTGGGAGCATCGACGCGTTGTCGCTCGAGGACACTCTCGACGGCTTGGGCCAGGTCCCGGAGCTCCGCCGCCCGTTCGTACCGCTGCTCGTCCGCGGCCTGGTGCATCTCGGCTTGGAGGCGGCCGGCGAGGTCCGCTCCACGGCCCTTGAGGAAGGCTTGCGCCGCGCGGGCCTGTTCGGCGTAACCGTCGGACGTCGCGGCGCCGATGCAGGGCGCCGAGCACTGGTGGAGGTGAAAGTAGAGACATTCCCGCGTCGGGAGGGTTCGGCATTGGCGCAGGCGGAACGTCTGGTTCAACAGGCGGGCGACGCGCTTGGCCCTTCCCGCGTCCGGAAACGGACCAAAGAGCGTCCCGTCGAGTTCGACGTCCCGCGTGTAGACGACGCGTGGCCAGGGTTCTCGGGTGATGGCGATGTAAGGATACTTCTTGTCGTCGGTGAGGAGGACGTTATAGGGCGGGCGGTAGCGCTTGATGAGGGTCTGTTCGAGGACGAGGGCCTCTTTGGTGTTGGCGGTGGCGACGAACTCGAGGTCCTGGGCGTGCGCCATGAGGTCCGTCTTGCGTCCGTCCTCCTGGTGGCCGAAGTATTGGAGCGTGCGGGCGCGCAGGTCCTGAGCCTTCCCCACGTAGAGGACCTGGCCCCGGGCGCCCTTCCAGAGGTAGCAGCCGGGTTGAGTCGGCAGGGTGCGGGCCCGGCCCCGGAGCGCGTCGGACGGCACGCGCGTCTCCACGCGGGCCCGGGTTATGAGTCTTCGGCTGGGGCCTCCAACCGTTGGAGGGCCTGCAGGGATTCGGCCACGTGCGGGACGCCGCGGAACTGTGCCCGGCGTCGGAATCGAATGATGCCACCTCGGTCGATGACGAACGTGACGCGCCGGGGCAGGATTCCGAGCAATTCTCCGACGCCATACGCATGAAAAGCGCTCCTCTGAGGGTCGGCCAGGAGACGGAACGGGAGGCGGTGCTTCGCGGCGAAGCGGGTGTGGGACTCCACGGTGTCGGGGCTCACGCCGAGGATTTCGGCGCCGGCCTCATGGAACCGTTCGGCGTCGTCACGGAACCCGCACGCTTCGCGCGTGCAGACAGGAGTGAAGTCGTGGGGGTAGAAGTAGAGGACAACGGCTTTGCGGCCGCGGAAGTCCGAGAGTCGCACCAGACGGTCGCTCTGGTCGCGAAGCTCGAAGTCGGGTGCTTCGTCGCCGGGCCCGACAGGGGGGGCCCGCTGGTCCACGCTAGGCCTCCCGCGGCGGCGGGGCGGGCGACTTGGGGACCTCGAGGCGCGCCAGGCCTTGTTCGAGGGCCGGCGGGAGTTCCGGTAACCGCTGGTAATGGACCGCGCGGGCCAGGAGAGCGGCCGAGTAGACGAGGCGGGGCCCTGGCCGGTTGAAGTACCGGGTCCCGTCGCAGACGAAGAGCCGACCTTGTTCGACGGGCGCCAGGTCCCAGAGCTCATGCGCGCGGACGGCGGTCGCCAGTTCGTCCCCGGCCGCTTCCAGCGGGCGACCTCGCGGGGCCGCCAGGATGACGTCCGGCTCGTACTCTTCGATTTCCTCCCACGAACCGACGCGGGACGGCTGGCCCTTGGGAACCAGGCTGTACTCGGCGTTGGCCATCTCGGCGAGTTCTTGGGTCCATCGGCCGCCGAACGTCGGCGGATCAATCCAGTCGAGCACGGCCACGCGCGGACGCGGCAGCGCCTGGGTCTGGGCGCGGATTTCCTTGGCCAGGCTCCACTGCTTGACGACTTCGCGCTTGGTTTCCAGCGGTCGGTGGAGGAGCCCTCCGATGCGCCGGATTTCGGCCAGGTGCTCTTCGTACGTGCGGGCGCCGTACTGGATGACGTCCGGGTGCGTCTTGAGTTCGCCCACGATCCGTTGGAGGTCGCTGGGGCTCACGGCGCAGGCCTCGCAGGAGCCTTGGGCGACCACGAGGTCAGGTTGGAGCTGTTGGAGGAGGGGCACGTCGACCTCGTACAAGCTTTCGCCGTTGCGGGCCATGGCGCGCCACTTGGCGTCGAACTCGGATGTGGGCAGGCGGGGGTTGAGCCGGGCGCGGGTGACGCGGGGCTTCCCCGCGACGTCGGGGGGAAAGTCGCATTCGTGGCTCACACCGACGACGCGGTCCCAGACGCCCAGCACGAAGGCGAGTTCGGTAGCGGCGGGGAAAAGGGTGACGATGCGTCGGGGGTCACTTCGCGGGTGGCGCAAGCGCCTCGAGTCCCCCCAGGTACGGCCGCAGCGGTCTCGGAATGCCGACCGACCCGTCGGCGCGCTGATGGTTCTCCAGCAGGGCCACGACGGTCCGCTCGACGGCGAGCGCGGTCGAGTTGAGCGTGTGCACGAAGCGTGTCGGGGCGTCGGTGCTGGGTCGGCACCGGATGTCCCACCGGCGAGCCTGGTAGTCGGTGCAGTTGCTGCAACTGACGAGTTCCCGATACGCGCCCTGCACGGGCATCCAGGCCTCCACGTCGTACTTCTTGGCGGCGACGGTGCCGAGGTCGCCGGTGCAGATGTTCACGACGCGGTAGGGAAGCTCGAGGAGGCGCACGAGGTGTTCGGCGTTGGCGACCAACTCTTCATGGAGGTTCCAGGAGTCCTCGGGTCGGGCGAAGATGAACTGCTCGACCTTGTGGAACTGGTGGACGCGGAAGATGCCTTTCGTGTCCTTGCCGTGCGCGCCGGCCTCTTTGCGGAAGCAGGGGGACACGCCGGCGTACTTGAGGGGGAGCTGTTTCTCGTCGAGGATTTCTCCCATGTGGAGCGCCCCCAGCGCATGCTCGCTCGTCGCGATGAGGTAGAGGTCTTCGCCTTCGACGTGGTAGATGACGTCCTCGAAGTCGTGGAGATCGGTCGCACCGGCGACCGCGTCGCGGCGGAGAAGGTAGGGGGGATCGATGGGCGTGTAGCCGCGTTTGGCCAATTCATCGATGGCGAGTTGCTGGATCGCGAAGCTGAGCTTGACGCCTTGGCCCGTGAGGTAGAAAAAGCGGGCACCGGCGACCTTTCCTGCGCGGTCGATGTCGGCCAAGCGAAGCGAAGACAGGAGGTCGACGTGGCTCTTCGCATTGAAGGGATGCTTGGGCGTGCCGCCGACGGCGCGGAGGGGGACGTTCTGTGAATCGTCCGCGCCGACGGGCACGCCCTCGTGGAGGAGGTTGGGCATGCGCAGGAGTCGCTCCCGCCGTGTAACCTCCAATTCCTTGACGCGGGCCTCGAGGCGTTCCATCTCGGCGGCCACGCCCTTCATCGTCTGAAGGACGGCTTGGGCCTGCGTAGGATCGCCCCTCTTCTTGGCCTGGCCCACCTCGAGGGCGGCCTCGTTTCGACGCTGTCGGAGCCGGTTGAGTTGTTGAAGTCCGTCCCGCCAATCTTGGTCGAGGCGGACGATTTCGTCCACCGCATCGGTGGGCATGCCGCGGCGTTCGAGACTCCGCCGGACCACGTCGGGCGTGTCCCGGAAGAGCTGGACGTCAAGCACTGTCGTCGTCCAACGGGAGCGCTCTTAAGAGGTCTTCGGAAACGGACGCGTTGGCGAGGACGTCGTCGATGGCTCGAAGCAAGGAACGGACGTTGGACGCGGAGATTTCCACGACGACGGCCTCCGCGTCGACGCGCGTAGTCACGAAGGCGTCGTCGTCGGGCCGCAGGGCCCCTTCAATCCGCTCGACCCGTGCCTTCTCGGTTGCAGACAAGCGAACCGTGGCCCGGCATTGGTTCATCTTGCGGTCTCCGGTGGGGCCGGCAATGGGCGAACCAATCGGTCCACGAGCTCATGAAAGCGGTCCGCCGGGCCAACGATCGACACCCCGGGGCCGCGTGCGATGGTGAACGCGTCGCTGTCCCCGAAGATGCGCAGGACCTGCTCGGGCTCGCTGTGATCGCCGGGGGCCGATGGCCCTCGAAGTGCGGCGCGCACCCGGCCATCCGCCACGGCATACACCAACGTGGGGCGACCACCGGCGGGAACGCGGTTGCAAAGAAATTGCGCCATGGAGTCCACGATCCGGGCGTCGTCGGTCCTGACGAGCCGCGCGAGCGGCCCGTCCAAGGGCTGCGCTGCTTCGATTTTTTCGATTTCACCGCGAAATCGCTTCCGGTAACGGGCGCATAGGCCCTCGAGGTCGGCGCGGGCCGTGTCGTCGCCCAGGAGCCACGCGAGCGAGATGCCCGGTTCGCCTTCGGCCGCGGCCGCCTCCAGGAGCGCCGCGATCCGGCCCAACGCCAGGCCGGGAGGCGCCGCGCGCAGGCATGGCGCGAAGAGTCGCGACGCTTCCGCCGCGGGTCGGCCCAAGCGCAGGTGAGCCAACGCGAGGGAGCCGGCGAGCCGCTGCCGGTCGGCCCCGGAGAGTTCGTCCATCGTGGCTTCCTCCGGCAAGCCATGTTCGTTCAGGAACGCTCGGGCGCCCGCGTAGCCAGGGGACCAGAGGCCCGTCATCCAGGCCGGGGGGTAGGCCAGCGCGTCCAAGAGGGGCTCGTCGTCCAGCGCGAGACCAACGGGGTCGAGGATTGCGCCCCGTCGTTTTCCCTGTTCGTGGATGGTTTGGTTCCAACCCTGGGGCGTGGGGCGTAGTTGTCCTTCGGCCTGCGCGCCGGCGAGGGCCAAGGGGGCCAGGTCCCAGTTGGACTCGTTGAGGGAGACCGCCAGGGCGAAGGCGGTGGAACTCGTGGAGGCGCCGCGTGCGTCGCCGTACGACGCGGGGTTGAGCGCGAGGCAGTCCTCTCTCGCAGGGTCCGGAACCGCGGCATGGCTGACGACGATGGTGGTCCCGGGGAGGCCGGCCACGCGTTCCGTGAGGTCGGGTGCGAGGCCCAACAAGAGGCGGCAAGTTGCTTCGTCGTCGAGTTCCGGCTCGACGGGCCCGACGTGGTCGGCGATGAATCGCGCGTGGAAGTCGATGCCGGCGCGCAGCAGCGCGCGAGCCAGGATGGCCGCAGCGGCCAGGCCGTCGGCGCTTTGGCGGGCTAGGAGGTGGATGGCGGCGTCGCGCGGAGCGCTCAGCAGGCGCTGGGAGGCCGCGTGGGCGGCCTCGAGGAGCGTCATGAGCGGGAACTATTGGAGCAAGAGTTTGACCGTCTTGCCCGAATACTTCCAGTCCGCGGGCAGGCGGCCCACGCGCACGTAGTACTTGGCAAGTCGGCGTACCTTCGATTCAAGCAGCACGGGCGCGCGCTCGTTCTGGTGGTCCTTCTTCGTGCGGGCCAGGTGGTCTTGAAGGTTGACGATGCGTTTGAGAAGGTTGGTAAGGTCCTCGGGGAGGCGGGGCTGGAGGTTGTTGGCCTTGAGAATCTGCTCGATGCGCTTGCCGGTGGCCGTCTTGACGCTGGGGACCCCGAACTGGTCGCGCATGTAGGCGCCGATGAGGGCCGTCGATTTGCCTTCGCGGGCCAATTGGTTGACCTGGGTGTCGATCTCCTTGGGACCCAGGGGGGACCACTTGGGGTGCTGGGTCCGGGCGGGACGACTGGATCCGGACTTGCCGCGGCGGTGGACATGGATGCGCGCCATGAGTGGAGCCTGCACGACCAGCCTGAAGGGGCTGGAGGGCGCCGCTAAGGGCTTCTCTTATTTAAGGCTGAGGGGGTGACTGAGCCTCGGTCGAGGGTTCCGCCTCCGCCGACTCGGCCGCCGCTGCGCCCTCGAGGAAGTCGGGCGTCGACGCCTCCGGCGCGTGTTCCTCCTCGGGCAGCATGTACGTCTTGGGAGGGGACTCGCGCGTGACGAGGAGCGCGAGGAAAAAGATGGCGACGAGGCCGAAGAAGATGGTTCCGATGAGGGCCCACGAGAGCGTCGTCGTGTAGGCCCAAAGGCCGGGCTCGTCGGTCCACCCCTGTTGTTCGCCCGTCATGACCACGGTGAACCAGATGGCGTACGCGCCGGCTAGGACAAGGAGAATGTGGGCGAAGACACGGTTTCGTGAGCGCAGGACGGGCGGGGGGGATTCGTACGTCAAGACACCCCGCATACGCGGGGGGGTCGCTTAACGTTTTCGCGATGCTTCCGGCCAGGGCTAACCGAAGACTTGGAAGTAGAGGATGAGGCCTAGGTCGATGATGAAGAGGAGCACGATGAGGACTTCGAGGATGAGCATGCGGCGGCTGGTGCTCTCCTCATGGGCCAGCTGGTAGAGCTTGTTGAGCGTGGAGAGCTTGTCGTCGACGGTGGCCCGCCAATCGTTGAGGTGGAACTTCTCCTGGGCCGCCTGGTAGACCCGGGCCAAGAACCAATCGCCGAGGAACTTCGTGATGTTGTCGGCCTCGTCGGCGAGCTCCGCCATCTCGATGCGCAGCAGGCTGAGTTCGTGGAAGATCTCCCGCGCGGCGGGGCTGCTGCGGGACCGCGCGAAGAGGGTGCCAAGTTCGTCGTAGGCGCGCTCGATCACGTCGTCGAGGTAGTCGTCGTAGGCGCGGAACTGGAGAAGCTGGAGGTTGGCGATCTCGAGGACGAAGAGGAGGTCTTCGTAGTCCGCGTCGGGGTCGATGAGGAAGGCGGCGTCCCAGTCGACCACCGTGAGGTCGTCGGCGTAGTAGCTGAACCACTTGCGGAGGGCCTCCCGCGTCTCCTTCTCGTGGAGGCGGGTCGCGTCCGCGCCAGTAAGGAGCCCCGCGACGTCGGCCGCGTGCCGCTCGAGGAACTCGGCTGGCGGCTCCCCGACGTCGCGGAACGCGAAGACGGTGTACGATTCATGGAGGAGCTTGCTCGTATAGCGGTCCTGGACCGTGGGCTCCCACGATGACCGGTCGCGTTCGAGCAGGAGGCGGGCCGCCGCCTCGAAGCCGAACTTCTGGCCTTCCAGCCGCACGCTCGTCTGGTTCCAGGTCCTAAGCTCGGCGAGGCTCGCGACCTCGACAGGGATCCGGAAGCGCACGCTCACGGCCCCGATGGGGAAATACAGGAACGTCACCTCGGCCTCGACGGGCCCCGCCGCCGTTTCCAGCGTGACGGGCGAGTGGGGGACGACCAGGGGGCGAGGAAACTCGACGTAGGGCGGCGTCCCCTTGCCAACCGAGGGCGCCTCGCGAGGTTGGCGGTCCGCCAGCGAGCGGGCGAGCAACGCCAGGTCGAACGTGCCCCCCACGTCCACGAGTTGGAACGCGACGATTTCGCCCTTCATGTTGCTTCGCACGGGTTGGAGCGGGCGCGTGAGATAAGGTCTCGCCCCCCGTGCGTCGGACGGGCGAAATGAGCAGAAGGACGGTACGCGACACCCGTTCGCTCTGTTGGGAAACGGTTATGAAGGGGTTGTCGTCGATACGGGCCATCCCCCGCGAGGGTGATGCTCAATGGACACTTGGAGTGAAACGCCTTCCACGCCTTCCGGAACACCGGAAGGGATGACGGACCAGCAGAAGAAGCTCTACGACGTGCTGAAGCGTCTCAACGCGACGACGGCAGACAAGGGCAAGACGGCGGACGACATCATGAAGGCGGGCAAGTTCCCCAAGGGCCAGATGCTCGCATGGATCCAGGAACTCGAGAAGAAAGGCATCATCAAGCGCGTGCCCCGCGACAAGGCCGCCTGGTACTTCTTGACGAAGTAGGTCGGCGACGGTTCCTCTCTTCCCCCCTTCATCCTTTGTCGGCGGCCTCAACGGCCGCGAAGCCTTGCCTGCAGGTATTTTCCCAATGCGCGGAGGGACTGGCCGCGGTGGCTGGTCTCCGATTTTTCCTCGGGCGTCATCTGCGCGAACGTGCGTCGACTCCCCGTCGGGCGGAACACGGGATCGAACCCGAAGCCGCCCCGTCCTGCCAGACGGTTCGTGACGACGCCGCTGGTCTCACCCACGAACGACCGCGACCTGCCCGACGATTCCACGAGGACGGCCACGGCGCGGAATGCGGCTCCCCGGCGCCGCGAGGGCCCCAGGAGCCGAAGGATGCCTTGGCAGCCGATGGTTTGGTACGCGTACGCGCTGTAGATGCCGGGGAACCCGCGGAGCGCGTCCACGAAGAGCCCAGCGTCCTCCACGAAGTACGGCGGCTGGACGCGGCGCATCAAGGCGTCGGCTTTGGCTCGGGCCACGACATCGAGCGCCTCGGCCTGGATTTCGACGACGGGTTCGTTCACCTTCTCGACTTGAATGCCGAAGGGGGCGAGGATCGCCTGCGCCTCGCGGACTTTTCCCACGTTCCCGGTGGCGAAGCCGAGCCTCACGCGTATCGCCCTCGCGCCTTGATGTCGTCCATGCGGCCGAAGACGGCTGCCGCTTCCGGCAGTTCGGCGGCGTAGCCGTCGCGGAACGCGGCCAGGAGTTCGGGCCGGCCCGGGTGGCTCGACTCGAACGTGCGCTCCACGAGGTGGAGGTCGACGCCGCGGTCCTCCAATTCTTGGGAACGCTGCGCCAGGCCGAAGTCGATGAGGACGAGTTCGTCCGCGCGGCGAATCACGTTGCTCGTCGTGAGGTCGCCGTGGACGATTCCCGCGACATGAAGGCGGCCCACGAGCTTGCCGAATGCGCGGCAGAGGTCCAGCGTTTCGGGGGGGCCGCGTTCGAGGACGATGCGTAGTTGGTCGCCCTCAATGGGTTCGAGTTGGAGTGTCGATTGTCCGAGATGGACGTCCAAGAGGCGCGGCGTGGGGATACCGGCCGAGCCGGCCTCGATGAGGAGCTGAGCCTCTTGACGCGTCCGTTCGCGGCGGATTCGCGCGTCGAGTTCTGGCCGCCGGTACGCTTTGGGAAGTCGGCACTTTTGGATCGTGGGCAGGTCCATGTAGCGGCCCCGGCGGACCTCCGCCTCGGCGCCGATGAAGACGAGGTCGCCTACGGCATCCATACGGCCTCCACCTGGTCGGTGCGGTACCGTTGGTCGACATTGGATGCCTCCAGGGGCGTCGACGCGCCTGCGCGGAGCGCGAGGAGCCCATTCCAGGCGATCATGGCGCCGTTGTCGACGCACAAGGGCTTGGGTGGTCGGTGGAAGGCGACGCCGCGCGCTTCGGCCATGGTCCGCACCATTTCCGCGAGGCGCTCGTTGCAGACGACGCCGCCGCCAAGCAGGATTTCCGTTTTCTGGGTCTGGGCGAGGGCGCGTTCCGCCACCTCCGTGACGGCCGCGAAGGCCGTCTCCTGGAGGCTGAAGCAGACGTCAGCCACGGCGTGGCCTTCCCGCAGCAGGGCCTGGGCGGCTGTAACCATGCCGCTGAAGGCGACGTCCATGCCTTTAACGGTGTACGGGAGCGGCAGCAGGGTCGAACCGGCGCGGGCGAATTCTTCGATCTTGGGGCCGCCGGGAAAAGGAATCCCTTGGTCGCGGGCGAACTTGTCCAGCGCGTTGCCCAAGCCGACGTCGAGCGTCTCTCCGAAGACGCGGTAGCGGCCCTTGGCGAACGCGATGACTTGGGTGTTCCCGCCGCTGACATAGAGGAGCAGAGGGTCGTGGCAGCCGGTGAGGCCTCGCCCGATCTCGAGGTGACTCACGCAGTGGTTCACGCCGACGAGGGGCACATTGCGCGCGATGGCGAGCGTGCGTGCGGTCGTGGCTCCGACGCGCAGGCAGGGCCCCAGTCCCGGCCCTTGGCTGAAGGCAATCCCGTTCACATCGCCGGCGCCAAATCCCGCCTCTTGGAACGCGGCCTGGACGGTGGGGGCCGCCACCTCGGCATGGTGGTTGGCGGCTTCGCGGGGGTGGATGCCGCCATGGGCCGGCACGAACATGCGCCGCTGGTTGGCCAGGACGCGGCAGCGGCCCGGCTCGGCCTCTTCGACGAGCCCCACGCCGAACGTGTGCGCGGTGGATTCGATCCCGAGAACGAGCACGGCCCGTCCTCAAAGGAGGGCCCGCTTAACCCTTTTGGCAGCCTAGGGGGAGTACCGTTTCCAGCCGGGGCCCGACGTGGCGTAGATGATCGTGTAGAGGATCATCAGGTTGATGCCGAGGAAGACCGCGGCGGCCGCCAGGGCGCCGTAGAGCGTCACGGTGTAGAACATGATCCGGAAAGCGAAGGCGACCAGGAGGATGAGGGCGAAACTGAACCACACCATCTGGAAGATGTCCCACACCTTCGGCGCAATCACGACGGGAGCTGCGGCCGAACCCGTATTTGATGGTTCTGGCACTTGTGTGACGCGGAAGCCTCCCGTTGGAGGTCAAACCTTGCACCCAATGGACGGAATCGCCCAATGGAGCGTCTTAGCGAGGGTGTTGGGCGGCCGCGGGTTGCTGCTGGCTCACACAATGGAGGGTCCCCATGCCCCAGACGAGGTCCTCGCAACGGATGGGGACCACCCGGCGCCCAGGGAACAGGCGTTCCAGGATGGTCTGGGCCCGTACGTCATTGGCGTGGCCGAACGTCGGCAGGAGCACGGCGCCGTTGCCGATGTAGAAGTTGGCGTAGCTGGCGGGGAGGCGGCCCTCGTCGCTGTCCACTTCGCCGGGCATGGGGAATTCGATGATCTCCAGGGGCCGGTCCCGGGCGTCGGTGAAGGCGTGGAGTCGCTGGAGGTTGTGCCGCAGGATGGCGTGGTTGGCGTCCTTGGGGTCGTCCTCGACGGCCGCCACGACTGTGCGTTCGCCGACGAACCGCGCGAGGTCATCGATGTGGCCGTCCGTGTCGTCGCCTTCGACGCCGTCCTTGAGCCAGAGCACCTTCTCCACGCCGAGGAACTCGCGCAGGGACTTCTCGATCTGCCCCCGGGAAAGGTCGGGGTTGCGGTTGGGGTTGAGGAGGCATTGCTCCGTGGTGAGGACGACGCCGGCCCCGTTCACCTCGATGCTACCGCCCTCCATCACGAGGTTAGCTTCGTACCGAGGAACGCCCAGGATGGGTTCGAGAAGCGGCGGGATCGCATCGTCCTTGAGGAGCGTGTCGTACTTGTTGCCCCACGCGTTGAACCGCCAATCCACGAAGGCGATTCTCCCAGCGCCGTCCCGCACGAACGTGGGGCCGTAGTCGCGGATCCACGAATCCACGTACTTGATGCGGTGAAGGGTGACGTTGGCAATCTTCTCGTCCGCCAGGCGTGGCCTCACCTTCTCCTCCATCCGCGCGTCCTTGACGAGGAGGTCTACGCGCTCGTGCGGCGTGAGGGCGCGCATCATCTGGATGAAGACGTCCTCGGCCTTTGGCACGCGGTTGGGCCACGTCACGCGGTCGTACGGCCACGCGAGCCATGTGGCCTCGTGGGGCGTCCACTCGGCGGGCATCCGGAAGCCGTCGAGGCGCGGGGTCCGCGCCTGGCCGAGGCTACTCTTTGGCGGCTTCATCGATGAACCGGGCATGAAGGGCTCCGTAGGCGTCGATGCGCCGGTCCCGTAGGAACGGCCAACCGTGCCGGACGCGGTCGATCTCGGCGAGGTCCACGTCGGCAAGGAGCAACTCCTCGTCATCGGTGGAGGCGTGCGCGCGCCAGGCGCCGAAGGGGTTCACGAGGAAGCTATGGCCCCAGAACCTGACCTTCCCTTCTTGACCGACGCGGTTCACGGAGGCCACGAAGACGCCGTTGGCCACGGCGTGGCCGCGTTGGACGATCTCCCAGGCGTCGCGCTGCTCCTTGATGGTGGCCTCGTCGAGGTGTTCGTGGTGGCCGATGGCGGTCGGGTAGAACAGGATCTGGGCGCCGCGCAGCGCCGCGAGACGGGCGGCTTCGGGGAACCATTGGTCCCAGCAGATGAGGACGCCGATGCGCCCGTGCTTCGTGTCGAAGACGGGGAACCCCAAGTCGCCGGGCGCGAAGTAGAATTTCTCGTAGAATTCGGGGTCGTCGGGGATGTGCATCTTGCGGTAGTGGCCGGCGACCTTGCCGTCGGCGTCGAACACGAGGGCGCTGTTGTGGTAGACGCCGCTGGCGCGTTTCTCGAAGATGGGGACGATGACGACGACCTTGTGCTGCTTGGCCAACGCGGCCATGCGTTGGGCCGAGGGGCCCGTGGTGGCGGATTCGGCCAGCTGGAAGTTCTCGACGTCCTCGGTTTGGGGGAAATACAGGCTCCGATAGAGCTCGGGCAGGCAGACGATGTTGGCGCCCTTCTTGACTGCGTCGGCGATGCGTTGCTCGGCCTTGGCGACGTTGGCCTTGGGATCCGCCGCCATGGCCATCTGGATGAGGGCGACGCGGACCGGGGCTTGGCCGTTGCCGGTTTTTCCCATTCGGGCCGCGGGCACGGCCCTTCCGCTAATAAGCGTGTTGTCGACAGTCTTGGCAAAGGTATACGCGCCATGGCCCCATGGGCCGGCGTGGCGAACTCCCCTTTTCGCGCGGACGTTTTTACCGGCCACCACGCCTTCGTGACGGGCGGATCCCAAGGCATCGGCCTCGGCGTCGCCGAAGCCTTCGGCCGCCACGGCGCCCGTGTGACGATCGCGAGCCGTAAGGAAGAAAACCTCCGCGCCGCCCGTGACCAACTGGCCAACGTCGGCATCAAGGCCAACACCTTGGCGCTCGACGTCCGCGACCGCCCTGCCGTGCAGGCCGCCGCCGAAGCCCTCGCGGGCGCCGGGGATGCGGACATCCTCATCAACAACGCGGCCGGCAACTTCGCCGTCCCGTTCCTCGAGATGTCGGAGAACGCGTGGGACACGGTCCTCAACATCGTGCTGCAAGGCACGGCCAACGTCTCGCGCGCCTTCGGAAAAGAATGGGTCCGCAAGAAGCGACCCGCCGCGGTCGTGAACGTGCTCGCGGGGTACGCCTGGACCGGCGCGCCCTACCTCAGCCATTCCGGCGCCGCCAAGGCCGCCGTGATGAACCTCACGCGTAGCCTGGCCGTCGAATGGGCCGGCCACGGCATCCGCGTCAATTCCGTGTCGCCCGGCGCGATCGCGGACACCGGCGGCTCGAAGATTCTCCTCGAAGGTCCGGGCCTGCTCCAGCCCGCGCTCGCGCGGATCCCGGCGGCGCGCCTGGGCACGCGCGAGGAACTCGCAAACGCGATCCTCTTCCTGGCCAGCGATGCCGCGAGCTACGTGACCGGTTCGGTCCTCGTGGTGGACGGAGGCATGGACGCCAACAGTTGGAACATCCTCCCGACGCGCCCGGCGTAGTCGCAGGTCATGTTTCCGAAAGGGCTTCGAGGCGGCACGGGTTAGAAGAGGCGCTGGCCAAGGGCAAGAAAGCCATCTCCGTATGCCTCCAATCTGGTTGGCGTCACATCCGGCGACAGACCTTCACCGATGGCCTCTGGCCAGCCGGCGACGAAACCGTCGTCTGGCGATGCGACCGTGTGCGGGCGACGTCGACCTTTCCGGGTCGCGACGTTTCCATACTAGCCATTCCCCGCGATGGACGCGAACCGCGTGACGTTTACGGAATGAATCGTGCGCACGAACAAGATACAAGGCCCCACCAAAGCGACTAACCGAGCGTTCCATTTGGGTTCCTCGCGGCGCCAAACCGGAGGCGGAACATGAGGAAGTTTCTTCTCTTCGTGGGAGCGGCCACGATTGCATGTCTAGGGATCCCTACGTCGAACGCACAGGCGAGCTGTTTCGACCAGTACGAAGGCGTCCACCAATTCCCCTTGACGAACGCGATGGTGATCGTCCATGACCACGTTCGGGACGTGACCGACACCGTATGGATGAGCGGACCGACCACGGTCCTCGCCACCTCCATCGGGGACACGAACGGCAACGGCCGCGACGAGCTGCGTACCGAGATGCTCGAGATGCAACTGGCGGGCGTCAGCAGCTCGTTCGGCACCGTCAAGGTTAGCGAGAGTCCCACGAGGACTACGCTCGGCCTCGTCGAGGAAATGACGCCCGGAACGTGCTTCCCGGCCACAAGCTTCTTCGACGTCTTCATCGAGACCGAGTCGCCGATCGTCGCCCACAACCACGTGGGCGTTCACATGGAGACGACCCTCTGGGAGATCCCGCCGCAGGAGGGCCAGGGCTACGTCGGCCCGACCGGCGAAGCCGAGCTCTTTGCGGGCGCCTCGCACCCCGAGGAGGTCACGCAGCCGGAGTTCCTCGTGGCCCACATCGAGCATGCGAAGCATTACCCGACGCCGCCACCGCCGGCGCCTTGCGAACGCGAAATCCCGCCCTCGGGGCCCGCGGGTCCCGCGAGCGGTGTGTCTCTAACCGTCCAATCCGTCCCTCTCGTTGCGGCGCCCCTCGTCCTCCTCGGCCGGCGCGGGACGACGATGACTAGGTCAACCCGAATCGGTCTCTTTGTCCTCGGCCTGGGTGCGTTGGGCATGGGCCTGGCAGACGTCGCGCAGGCACATCCCCGCGAGTATTTCGCGGCCTCCGATTGCGACGCCTCGGGGACGCTCACCCCCAACCGGACGATGGTCAACGCCTGCCCGCCCGATGAAATCGATGCAGTCCGTGGCGAGCGCCAGGTCGGCGCCGTCATCCTGTGCGCGGGCGAGCTCGTGCCCAACCTCCTCGGACAGGCCGACCTGACTATCAACGACGACATCAACAACCCCAGCCGGGCCCGCTATTGCCAGGACCTGAACGCGGACGGTTGGTGCGGCGGCAACCCCGCGTCGTCGAGTCCCTACGGCCTGGACCCCAACGGGGCACGAGGCGAACCGTACTTCGCCTTCTGCGGCTCGGCGACCCTGCAATCGCCCCTCAGTCTCGGCGACAAGCTGCCTCAGGAATGGGCGGACCCGGTGACGTTCGGCGGCAACTGGGACCCGGCGGCCGACGTCTACGTCCTCCTCACGAGCCCCGCGGGAAACGCGACGTACAGCGTTTGCAGCTTCTTGAGTGATCCGACCCACGGCTTCGTCCTTCACTAGGGATGGAACCGTCCGCCGGCCTCCCGGCGACGGCGCGCCCCGATTCGTCTATATGGCGCCGACGACTGGCCAGCCGAGCCCGTGTCAACGCCGCCAACGTCGCTCCAAGTCCGACTCTTCCTGGCGGGCGTGTTCGCCGCATCGGTCCTGGCGGGGTGCACGGCCCCGACGGAATCTGGCGGGTGCTCGTCCGAGCGGGCCGCGCCGTTCGCCATCGACCAGGGTTCCTTTGACCCCAACGGCCGTGCCGAAGGTGACGGCCGCATCGTCTACGACTCGGCCGACCACGCCCACTCGTTCATGGTGGACGGAATCTACCACGGGAAGCCGTTCGTGCGCGACTACTCCGAGGGCGGCCGGACCATCATGGCGGCGCGCAACGTGATCCAACCGCTCGATGGCGTCCTCGAGACGAGCCTAATCGTGCGCATCAACGAGCCCGACGTCACCGCCCGCATCTACCTGGACGAGGATTGGCGGCGCGCGGTGGGGGATGCAACCAACGTGGTCGTGGGGTCCGCCAACGCGACCGAAGCGCCCATGGCGTGGGACCAGGCGGCTCCGTGCGTGTACGAGGTGACCGTCACGCAGCCGGTCGCCGACCGGTTCGCCCGAGACGCACCCGAGCACGGCCGGCTGGACATCCGCGTCCTCAACGTCTCGTACGAGGCGCTCAATACGGGCCCATCCAAGGACGTCGTCGGGTTCTGGTATCGCTGACGGAAATATTTATAATTTCATAATTTCATAATTACCGGGATGACGACTTCGATTGGCGTCCAGGAATCCACCCGCGACCGGCTCGAGAAGGCGAAGCGGGAACTCGGGCTCGCGAGCCTCGATGCCGTCCTCAACGTCCTGGTGGCGGAGCACGATGAACTCAAGGCCCGCAAGGCCAGCGACCAACTTCTGCGCTCGCTCGCGCTAAAACGGGGCGAGCTTGCCCGTTTCGCAAAACGTCACGGCATTCGATCCCTGTCCGTCTTCGGTTCCGCCATCCATGGGGACGCCCAGCGCGAGAGCGACCTGGACCTCCTCGTCGCATTCGAGCCCGGCAAGACGCCCGGCCTACTCGGCCTGGGCTCCCTGCAGCGCGAGTTATCCCAGATGCTAGGCGTTTCCGTGGATTTGCAGACCGCCGCGTCCTTGAGCAAGCACATCCGAGACCGCGTCCTGGCGGAGGCCCTCGAGATTCATGCCCCCGCGTGACCCGCTCGTCGCGCTCCGCCAAATGCGCGACCACGCGGCCGAGGCCGTCGACCTCGTGGCGCGGCGTCGGCGCCGCCACCTCGATGAAGACCGTGTCTTGATGCTCGCCCTCTGCCGCCTCATCGAGATAGTTGGCGAAGCAGGGGGCCGAGTGCCCAAGCAGGTGCAGGCCCGCTATCCATCCCTGCCCTGGGCCGACATCGTCGGAATGCGCCACCGCCTCATCCACGGCTACGACGACGTCGACCTGGACGTCCTCTGGGCGACCCTCACCGACGACCTTCCGACGCTCCTCCAGCAACTGGACCGAATCTTGCGCGACTGAGGCCGGTGCGCGTCGGCGCCGCCGCGCGATGGCTGAAGGATTGCCGTGGTCGGGACGCTGGCGTTGTCGCTGGAGCCTCCGCGGCCGACGGGATGCGTAACCAAGTCGGTCCCATGCCTCCGCGAGGCCGGGGAGCGGCACGTGGCGGGAAGCTGAGCTGGGGCGATTCACGCGCCGAGGGTGTCCATTCACGCGTCTTGCTTGGATCGAAGCGGTGCGGTAGAGGGATGGGTCCGCCCGGATTTGAACCGGGGTCTCATGGTCCCGAACCATGAAGTATACCAAGCTAGCCCACGGACCCGTTTGGCTCGGCGCCGAAGGTCCCTTCGGTCTTAAACTCGTCGACGGCCCGTCACCGCGTCGCGACGATCTCGCGCATCCTCTCGAGCGGCTGCGGCCGCTTCTGGAAATAGGAGCGGACGCCTTCCAGGATTTCGTTCACGTAGGCCGCCGTGCCTTTCTTGAGGTCGGCGGGATGGAGCTTGCCCGCCACGAACGACCGTTCGAGGTCCGGGAACGTCGCGAACTCCACGCGTCCGCCGAATTTCTCAGGCCGCTCCACGACGAATGGCCGCGGCGTTCCCCGCTGGAGTAGACCCCGGAACACGATGAGGTCCACAAGGTCCAGGATGGGGTTGCCTTCCCGTTGGCCTTGCGGACAGACCGCGGCGCCGATCTTCTTCTCCACCTCTTCCTTGGTGTCGTGGATGAGGATGCCGCTCTTGGGGTCCGACTTGCTCATCTTGGCCTCGATGGGGTCCATCCGGCCCTGCGCCTGGAGCGAAGGAACCAACGGCGTGTGGACCGCGACCGGGACCTTCTTTCCCAGCTTGTGGGCCACGTCGCGGCAGAGCATGTGCGCGTGGCGCTGGTCGAGGCCGCCGTACGCGAGGTCGAGGCCGAAGTGGTAGATGTCGGCCACCTGCATGGCGGGGTAGAGGAACTTGCTCATGTCCTTCTCGGCGTCTTCCGCCGAACGACCCATGATGTCCATGGCGCGCCGTATCCGGGCCAACGTCGTGTGCTTCATGACGCCGATCACGGTGGCCCAGTACTCGGGGTCGTTCACGTAGTCGCTCGCGTAGACGAACTCCACCTGGTCCGTGGGGACGCCCAGCGCCGTGAAGCAGTGGCGCATGTAGTCGCCGCACGCTTGGATTTTTTCGAGGTCGCCGCCGAGCTTGTCGTTGATCTGCGCGTGCCAGTCGGCCAGGAGGATCTTCATCTGGAGGCCGGCGCCGACGCAGTCGATGATCTTGTCCGCCGTCACCTTCCAGCCGAGGTGGACGCGGCCGCTGGGTTCGAACCCGATGTAGCCCCTACGCACTTGGCCGCCGGCGAGGTCCGCGGCGAGCGTCTGCGCCTCCCCCGCGGTGACGACCTCGGCCGCGTTCTGGGTCAGGAGTGCGAGGCGGGCCGCGGCGTCCATTGGGCCACGGCAGGCCCGGCTCCGATTAGAAGATTTGGGAGTCAGACGCGGCGGCCCTCATGGGCCCTTGGGTCTAATCCGAGAACGACGACGCTCGTAGAGGCCACGGATGAAGGCGGCTTCCTCCCGGGCGGTCATCTTCCAGGATCCCAGCAAGGCAGCGATGCGTCGTCGTCGTTCCCGAATGGCCAGGCTCAAGACCACCCGAGAGAGGGAATCTCCTGGACGGCGAAGTCCCATCAACGCGTCGTAGGCTTCGTCGGAGAGCGATACCGTCTGAGTCACGTCATCAGAGCGGTCGTTGGTCGATAAGAAGGTGACGTGGGGAGGTGGCCTGCGAAAAGATTCCGCGGGTGCAGAATCACCCGCCCAAGTACAGGACGCTGTACAGAAGCAGACCCGTCACCAAGGTCGACGCCCACAGCCAAGGATAGTAGCGGCTCACGCGGCGGTGACGGGACCTGACCTCGGGCCGGAGCTCCATGCCATGTTCGCCTTGGACCACGCCTTTTCGGGCAATCAGCCAGGACGCGATGGCGACGCCGATGGCGGAGATGGCAATCGCGAGGTGGACGCCGAGCATGGACCAGAAGAGCCACGGCTTGTCCTGGACGAAGGCAGACCGCTCGATGGTGCTCGATTGGCGCACGATGTCCTGGACGAGGAAGCCCGAGAGGAAGAAGGCGTTGAGCGCGAGCACCCACAGCATCACGGCACGGTGGCGGCGCACGCGGCGACGGTCGCGGCGGATGAAGACGACGCCGATGAGGACGAGGAGGCTGATCACGATCTCGGAGAGGATGAGGACATCGCTGGCCCAGTCGGCATCGGTCCCGAGGATTCCCACGAGGGGGCCAGGCGGGCGACCCGTTTAACGCTTTGTCCCCACGGCGAAGAATAGCGGCAGGAAATTGAACTGGACGCCCGAGCGGAGGCTCTGGACGTAGTCGGCCTCCCACGCGTCAATCTGCGTCTCACTCAGCCCGTTCTGGAGCAAAGCGCGCCGGTAAAACTCCCGCTCCACTTCGTAGCTGGCGAGGTCCTCTTCGCAGCTGGGGACGTGGGGATTGCTGAGGCCGACCTCGGCGCGGAGCCCGGCACGCACGAACCATTCGCGCAGCTTGCGGCCGGCGTGGGCGTCGCCTCCTTTTCGCTCAATCATCTTGCCCTGGAAGACTTGGTCCACGACCGGGTTCTCGGGCCAGTGCATCTTGCCGCCGTAATCATGCTCCATCGCGGCGAGGATGGTGGCGTCGGGCTTGGCGACCCGCGCCATCTCGCGCACGGCGATCACGGGGTCCTTGACCCACATGAGGAGCAGGTGGCAGACGACGAGGTCGAACGAGTGGTCGGAGAAGGGAAGCTGGAGCGCGTCGGCCTTCTCCACGCGGACGTTGGCAAGCGGTGCCAGGGTCTCGCGCGCCGTGGCCACCATGTCGGGGTCGTTGTCGACGGCGGCGACGTCCCCGGGTGTCAATAGGGCCAAGTCGCGCGTCACGGCGCCGTTGCCGCACCCGACGTCGAGGACCTTTTGGGCCCGGTCGAGGCCGACCCGGAAGTAGAGCGGGTGGCGGACGCTGGCGGTGCGCAACGCTTGGCGGTCGAGCCGCTGGATCCGGCGCTCCAACTCGCGGGGGCCCATCTTGCGGTCCGCCAGGACACGGATTGTGATAAAGCATCGAGAAAGGCTTTATACGCATCCGGGCACGCCGAACGCGTCCATGCGAGCGAACGGCCTCCATCGCGCCCGTCTTTGGGGCCTCCTTCCCTTGTTGGTCTCGAGCGGCTGCCTGGGCGGCTCCGACGCCTCGGCCGACGACGAGACCGCCCTCGAGACCGGCACCGGCGGCGGAGGCCCGCCCGGTCCCAACGAGACCTTCGAGGAACCCGTGGCCGACTTCTTCGCGACCCCGAACCCGGCCCGTGCCGGGAACGCGGTCTCCTTCGACGCGTCCAACTCGCTCGACCCCGAAGGCGGCAACCTCACCTACGCCTGGGAGTTCGGCGACGGGGTCACCGCGTCCGGCGTCTCGGCCACCCACACGTTCGTCTCCCCCGGCACCTTCCGGGCCGTCCTCTCCGTGACGAGCGACGTGAGCGGCATCAGCGGCAACGCCTCCATCAACCTCATCGTGCAGGATGCCAACGCCGACCAGGGCACGCTCGTGCTGTCAGACGCGGACGACGACGGCGCGCTCGACCAGACCGAGATTCTCCGCGTGGCCATCGCGGTCAACGGCGCACGCCTCCTCGTCCAGGTGGACCTGGCCGAGATCGACGATTCGTACGCGTTGGCGAGCGCCGCCATGGTGAACCTTGTCCTCAACGATACCCGGTTCGAGGTGTACGGCCTCAACGGCGAGACCGGCGTGTACAACCACGCGGCGGGCGCCGACGTGGACGGCGCTGACGTCACGCTCGATGACGAGCGCAACTCGATGCTGGTCCGGCTCCCGCTCTCCCAAGTGGGCGTCGCCTTCCCCTTGCAGGTCCACGTCGAAACGTACGTCGGGGCCTCGAATGCGTCCCATGGTGCGGTCGGCGACGACCGCGTCCCCGACGAGGGCGAAGCCACCTACGGGTGATCGCCGCGGTTAGCGCGACGTCCGTCCGGGACCGGCCGCGATTCGGGGGATCTCGTCCGCCGTTCGGACCTTGACCAGTTTCATCTCGGTCTTCGTCGGATGCACCATCACGACGAGCACCCGGGCCTTCTTCGCCACCAAAGCGGCCCCGGCGCCGACGAGGGCCAGGAGCAGGAGGAGCGGCTGGGGGACGGCGGGCCAGTTCGGACCCGCATCAATCGCGGACGTCCTCCCCGTGGCTTCGGGCACGATGTGGATCGTCGCGTCCGAGGTGAGGCCGCCCAACCGGGCACGCACGACGGCCGTGGTGTTGGTCGCAGGCGCACGATACTCGATTCTTCCAGGGTCCAGGTCACCTTGGCCAGCGACGATGGACCATTCGGCCGATACGGGGCCAACGACGTTGCCGTGCGCGTCCCAGGCCCTGGCCAGGAGGGCCACATGCGCGCCGGGGCGAACCTCGGGCGAGGCCGGGACCGCCTGGAGTCGGGCGGGGGCGCCGGCCACGACGACGATCTCTTGGCGGAGGAGGGGAACGTCGAAGCAGGTGGCGGCGACCTCGTGGGAGGTCCCGGCGACGCGACCCGTGTCGATGTCCGCCCGAGCCTCTCCCACCGCATCCGTCCAGTGCGTGGTGGAACGGTGCCCGACTTGGACGACCACGGGCACGCCCTCACCCACGCGGTTCCCGTACGCGTCCGCCACGGCGAAGGTCAGCGTTACGCGTCCTGCGTCGGCCGAGGCGGGCACCGCCCGACGGGGCCCGGTCGGGGCCGGATCCTGGAGGATGCGGACCGCGGGGGCGGCCGGGGCGACGATGGGGGGGGCCGATTCGCCGCGAAGCCCCGTCGTGGCGTCGACGGCGACGATCCGAACGTTCTCGCCGGCACGGAACAGCGTGAGGCCCTCGGGTCGGGGCGACTCGGACACGACGTCGGCGCCGACCTGAACGCAGCCGGATTGGATTCGGTGGAGAACGGGGGCGCGCAGGTCCGGCGTGGGAGGATCGCCTCGCGGGGAAGGGGAGGCGCCCTCGGACGCTGAGACCCAGAGGAATCTCGGCGTCGGGCCCCCATAGTCGCGGTCGAGGTTCGCGAACGCGTCGCGGGCGCAGATGTCGAGGGCGAAGGGTCGGCCGGCCACGAGTCCGGTCGCCGACGCAGAAGTGAGGACGAGTTTGCCGGCGCGCACGTCGAGGCGTTGGAGAGGGGCGCGCTGGGCCGGCCCCACGGCCTCGACGGCCTGGTCCGTGGCTTCCAGGGCGACGATGGTCTCGGCGGGGTCGAGCTCCGCCTGGAAGCCCGCGCTGTCGTACGTGTCCGGTTCGGTTCCCCGCGGCGAAACCTGGGCCACGGCGAGGAGCGGGATGTTGCCTTCCCCCGGCTCTTGGAGCCCGGCCAGGGTCCACGTCGTGGTCTTGGCGTCGCAGACGCCGCAGTCGAGGCTGACTCCGGCCGGCGCGTCGTCGAGCCGCCAGGAGGGGGCGGTAAAGCCCCAGGTCGCCAGAAGCGTCGGGGCGGGGGTGTCGGTGCGGAAGAGATCGAGCCGTTGAAGGCCGGTTGGGGTTCCCGCCTCGAGGGGCCGCGGGGCGACGTTGCGCAGGGTAAGGCCCTGCAGCGTGAAGGCTCCGGGTCCCGCGGCCACCGCGGCCGCGAGGACAGGAAGCGCCTGCAATCGTTCGACCTCGGACGTGGGGACGTCGGAGGCGGCGGGCGCCTGTTCGTTCACCAGGATGGTGCGGCCGACGAAGGGGACGGGGACGGCGTCTTGGGCGGGGGCGGATTCGGGAACGTCGTCGGGCCAGCCCGCGGCGCGCGCCCGCGAGGTCTCGGCGAAGTTGGCGTGTCCGTCGGCGTCGTCGTCGGACCCGGGCCGGGAGAGGTAGTCGAAGGGGTCGCTGTTCCAGGCGAGTTCCGCCGTCGTGGGCCACGCATCGAGGTCGGGGTCCTCCGAGGTGGCATCCTTGGGGCCGGCGAGGATCACGGGGGTGGGGAACTGGTCGAGTTGGTCCGCGATGGCGCGCAGGCGGTGCACGTCGTCGGGCGTGATGGGTGCCGTGGCGGCGGCTTGGGTGGCGAGGTCGGCCAGGGCGCTGTGCCAGCCGACCAGGTCGTCGGTGAGCCGGACGCGCACGAGGACCGGGGCGCCGGCGTAGAGGCGTTGGAGGCGGAGAGCCGAGGCGGGAAGGTGGACGACGGCGCAGCCTACTTGCGCGGCGCAGGCGCCGGGGTCGAGGCGGGTCCCGTTGGAGGCGCTGGTTGGCCCCCCGACGTGCGTCGAGTAGAGGAGGTGAGTGGAGCGGACGGGTGGCGTGTAGGAGCCGGCGCCCGGGACGTCCGCTTGGCCATGACCGGGCAGGGCTTCGAGGCCGAAGACGTCGAGGTCGAACGTGGACCACGCGACGGGCGTCCCGACGTTGTCGAGGATCTGGACCTGGAACGCGTACCATCCACGTTGGACGTGCGCGACGGGGGCGGGTCCTTGGGTGAGGATCGGCGGCTGGTCGGGAAGGACGGACGGCACGGGCGACGTGACGGGCCAGAGCGAGACGACGCGGTCGTTGGGGGCGCTCTGGGCGGCCCAGACGGCGACCTGGGTAGCCGCGTAGTCGCGGATCCCGGCGACCGCCGTGGCGCCGAAGTTGGTCCACCATCCGGCGATGGTGAAGAGGCGGCCGGTCGCCTCGGGCGCTTGCGCGACGCCTCCCGTGAGGATGCTCATCGCGGTCCGCTCGATCGTCGCGTTGTCGACGCGCTGGAAGACCGTGAGGTTGTAGGCGACGGCCGCCGCGGCCCCCGCGACGCCCTCGAGGCTGCCCGTGAGGAACGCCCCGGCCGACGGTCCGGCTCCTTCCCCTTGCGCGATGGTCGCCGCCAGGGGCGCCGGCGTCGTGGGCGGTTCGTGCATGGCGCCCACCGGCGCGCCGGACGTCAGCACGACGGTGAGGGCGAACGATGCCAGCCAGGCTCGCGTGCGGTTTCACCTCGTCGTTTCTTGGGGAGGGGGGAAGTCCCGGGTGGGGCGGGATGGGGGCCCATCCCGCCCCGGCGGCGGAACTACACTCCCGGGAACGTTGGCCGGGGGTTGGCGGTGGCCCGTTCAGGCGTCGGGCGAGGGGTCCAGAGGGTTGGTGAGTGGGTTCGTCACCGTGGAAGTGATGGTGTCGGTGGCGGTGTCGCATCCTTGGTCGGCGGCCTCGAGGCCGAAGACGGACACGATTTGGCAGATGGCGGGCAGGATGGCGTCGGCGAGGAGGGTGATGCTGCTGTCCGCCGTGGCGTCCGCCAGGTCATATCCGGTGTTCCAGGTGCCGAGGCCGGCGGTGGCGACTTGGAGCGCGACGCCGTCGACGGCGGCCTTCATGTCGACGAAGGTGCCGCCCGCAAGTCCGGTCCATGCACCGGCGGCGCTAAACGCGGCCACGCGGGTCTGTTCCACCTGGGCGTCGACGGAGGTCTGGCTCCGGGATTGCCACGCGAGCGCCTCGCCGGCGAGCCCGCCGGGTAGGTCGAGGGCGACGCCAGTCATGTCCGTGACCTCGTTGGTGGGGTCGTAGACGGAATGGGGACCCGTGGGGTCGAGGAGGTTGAGGCTCTCGTTGGCCTTGGTGACGAGGCTCACCGCGCTTTCGTGCAGGGCCGTCGCGTTCTCTTCTGCGTGGTCTAGGATGGAACCCGCGGTGGCGGCCGCGTCGTCGCTCACGGGTACGACCCAGTCGGTGGGAAGGGGGATGTCGGCCGCGGCCGGTGCCGCCAGGGAGAGGCCGGCGACGCCGAGAAGCGCGACCGCGCAACGGAAGGAAAGAGAGGGAGTTGTCAAACGAACGTTGGAGTTCTTGTTGGCCGCCATGGGAAACCCAACATCGGCTGGAGGCGGGGCCTATAATAGCGAGTTTGGTATTCTCAGTGGACGAAGGAAGGGCGCCGGAATCTCCATCCAGCGCCTTTTCCACTAGACATATATAGGTCGGAGAGCGCCACAGTAGGATTCGCGAGCGGCGGGCTTGCATGACCATGGGGGCCTCAATCTCCGTCATCTTGGTCCTTCTCCTCGGCGTCGCGGTCGCCGTGCCGGCCGTCGCGGCCTCCGAGGGCCGCATCGAGTTCCGGTATGGATTGGGAAGCACCGTCGAGGGCGACCTCGCGGGTTCGTGCGACGGGCGCGCCCTGCTCCTGGGTGGTGCTCCGGCGGCCGTCCACGTCTCCTCGGCCCAACCTCGCCTCCGCGTCTATGAGACGCAGATCACCTCCACGCGCCTCGCGCCCGAGTCCGGGGCCCCCGTCCTCCTCGACCGGAAGGCCGAGCAGACGGTGCGCGACGTCGCCGTGCCGGCTGGCGGCCTCGACATCTCATGGCCGGACGCCTCCCGCGCGATCCTCTTCGAACGGGGCGCCTTCCTCGACGCGGCGGATCCTTTCCAGGTCACGTTCACGGCCCACGGCGCACGCCTCGGGCCCGCCGTCGGCAACCACCCCATGGGCTCGTTCTGGGTGGACCGCGGCGACGGCCCCATCGAGTCCTTGGCCGGCGTCGTCGGTTGGGGCCGCGACGTCGAACTCGACCACGCGGCCGTGCGCGCCACCGGTGACGCGACCCTCTACCTCGAGCACGCCACGATCGAGGGCGCCGGCTTCCGCGAAGCCCTTCCCCCGTACAAGGCCCAAACCGAGACCTCCGGGGCCGGCGTCGTGACGACCAAGGAACGGCTCGTCCACGCCCTCCTCGACGTGCCAGGCGTCCTCCTCGAAACCGACCTCGCAGGCCTGCGCACCATCTGCGCGGACCTCCGGATGGACGTGGACGGACGCTTCACCGCCTACGACGCCCGAGGCACCGCCTGGGCCAACGGGGAGGAACTCGCGTTTGAGCGCCGGGAACTCACCCTCCTGGGCGACTTCCGTCTGGACGAGACCCCACAAGGGGGCGACCCCGCCAGGGGCGCCCGCACCGACGTCGAGGCCCAGGGCGCGGGGTCCTTCGACGCCATCGGACTCGACTTCGCCCTCGTCGCCGCCGACACGCCCCTGGCCGGCGCCGGCCGCGTCGCGGTGGGCCTCGCCGTGGCCGCCGGCCTCGGCTTCGGCCTGTGGAAACTCGCCGCGTTCCTGTTCACGCGACTCCGGCCCGACGAACTCCTCGAACAGGGCGGCCGCCGCCGCATCGCGGAAGCCGTCCAGGCCAACCCCGGCACCACGATCGTCGCCTTGCAGGAACTCACCGGCATGAGTTCGACCAACGTCCGCTACCACCTGAGCGTCCTACGCCGCCATGGGCGCATCCGCGCCTTCAAGCTCCAAGGCTCGTGGCGCTACGCCCCTATGCAGCACGACGTGCACGCGCTCCAGCGCCGGTCCCTCCTCGAGTCCGACCCCAAGCTCCAGCGCCTCGTCGAGCTCGTGGGCCAGAACCCCGTGCCCGCCGGAGCCCTCGTGGAATCGCTGCGCGTCGAATGGGGCCTCTCGCGCTCTGGCACCTGGAACCTCATCGACCGCGCCACGCACGGCAACCTCATCCTCAAGGAACGCGACGGAAAGAAGGTGGTCCTACGCACCCCGCAATGAGACCAACATGGATCCTGCTCCTGGTCGCGGCCACGACCGCGTCCGGCTGCCTCACCGCCGCGCCGACCGCGTCGGAGGGCGCCGACCCCGGCCCCGTGCCGCCGGACGTCGCGACGTCGCAAGACGAGACCGCGCCGGCCCCGGGCGCCCCGCGGGAAATCCGCTGGGAAAGTTGCCGCGGCCTCGTCGGCACGTTCGAGGCACCCGCCGAGCTCGCCCGGGGCCTCGTCCCCCCTGAGTTCCGCCACGGGGGACTCACCGCCGAGACCCGTTCCTTCCTCTTCGAGGCCGTCCAATGCGAACGGTTCGCCACGGATGCACGCGTCCTCCCCGACGCCGGCTACTTCCACCTCCTGGCCCGCGTCGCCCCCCGCGACGCCTCGTGGGCTGAACCGGGCGTCGCGTCCCACTACAGCGTGCTCCTGCTGGGCGCCGGGGCGGACGTCGCCAGCGCGCTCGCCCTCGTGGGCGCCCCCGCCGAGGCCGCGGACCTGGCCCAATCCAGCCACGAGGCCCCCGCCGCGGCCGACCTCCACAGCTGGTCCTACGCCGCCGCCGGCCACAACCTCCAACTCGAGTACGCGACGAGCGACCAACCCGCGGCCGACCGGGACCACCGCGTCCACCACTGGTACGCTGCCCCGGACGGCTTCCGCCGCGTCGACGCCACGAAGGACTACGGCGTGGACGGCCTGGCCAGCGAAGCCGGCGTCCTGCGCGCCGCCGGCGACGACGGACTCGTGCAACTCCAAGAATCGACTCCCTGGGTCGGCCAGGCGTACGCCCACCTCGACGAAGCATGGTCCGCCCACGACACGCTCTTCCCCACGAAGGAGGCCTAATCGATGGCAACCCGCTCCCCCGCCCGAACCTCGACCCTGCTCGCGCTCGCCGCCGTCGCCGCCGCTGCCCTCCTGCTTCCATCCGCGGCCGCTCGCCAGACCGGCGGCGGAGCGCCCTCCAGCGCCGGCTCCGGCTCGGGGTGCGACCCGCACGCGGTCTACAGGGGCGAAGCGATCGAGCTCGGCCAACTGGTCCAATTCACCTTGCCGGTGGACGAGGTGCGCGGCTTCCTGGTCGACCACCTCCACGGCGCCAACGCTTACCTGGAACTCGCCGACCCCCCCCACGCCTACGAGGACGGCAACACCCGGCAAGGCGACGGCGGCGGCCAGAACGGCAACAACGGGAACCACAATGGCCAGGACGACCAAGCGGTCCGCTTCAAGTACCTGGTCTTCGGCATGCTCGGCGAATACTGCGGCTAGGGTTTCTGCGCCGGTCCGCCCCCGTTCCGCGAACGCTTAAGGCGCCGGTGCATCCTCACGTCGACCGCATGCGGCTCGCGCCAGGTCCGCCGAGGCCTACTGGCACGCGCCATTTGCCGCCGCGGAGGGCACACGCCTGACGATCGTCCTCGTCGAATCGGACCCCGACCCGGCCAGCGGAACCATCGCGCGCGCCCTTCGCTCCAACGCCGAGTGGCGGCCCACGGACGCGACGGTGGAGGGGCAGCCGGTGGACGAGCTCGCCTCCCACCCGCACGTCCGCCTGGTCCGGACCGCGCGCCTCCACCTCGAGGCCGAGCCCCTGGTGGCCGGACTCCGGGCCGCGGGCGTCGATCCGGAAGTCCTCGTGTTCCTGAGCAAGCACAAGGCCGCCTCGGGCCGGCCCAGCCTCACCGTCCACCCCGTGGGAAACTTCGCCGAAGCCAAGTTCGGCGGTCGGCCGGGCCGCGTGAGCCCGGCGCCGGCCGCCCTCCAGACCGAACTCCTGCGCGCCCTGGCCCGCCACCGCGACGCGGCCGGCTACGCCGCCGAGGTGACGTTCGAGGTCACCCACCACGGCCCCCTCGTGGACGTCCCCGCCTGCTTCCTGGAACTGGGCAGCGCCGAGCCGCAATGGACGGATCGCGACGGAGCGAGCGTCGTTGCCCACGCCTGCCTGGAGGCCGCGACCCGCCAGCCGCCGCCACATCCCATCGTGATCGGCCTCGGCGGCGGCCACTACGCGCCTCGGTTCACGGAGGTCGCGCTCACGCGCCAAGTCCACTTCGCCCACCTCGTTCCCAGCCACGCCGCCGACGCCGTCTCCGACGCTCAAGCGATGCTCGCCGAGTTGACCCTCAAGAGCCCCGGCGCCCGCGGCGTCTACCTCCACAAAGGAACCTTGGCCAGCGGACCCGTGGCGCGGTGGCGCGACGCCGCGCAGGCGCTCGGCCTCCCCTTTGAAGAAAGCTCGTCGTGGGCTCCGCACCCCCGAGCGGCCGCCTCGGCGCCCCAGTGATCGCCAATCCGCCGCGGAGCCCGCCCTCCCCATGGATGGCCACTGAACACTTTCCGTCATTGTTTGCATAACGTCTCCAGAAAGCATATCAATGTTCGACCCGGCTCCGTTTAAGAAGCCAGCCATCCGGACGTCCCGTCATGCAGCGCAGCGTGGTCCTCCTCGCCACCCTCGTCCTCGTCCTCCTTGGACTCGTCGTCCTCCCCAGTCCCACGACCGCCGACCAGGGCGGGTTCGCCTTCACGGCCGGCATCCCCGCCCGGTTCGCCGGAGCCGTCCTGGCCACCGCCGACCAAGGCTACGTCGTGGCCCGCGACCTACCCTCGGCGACGACCTTCACGTTCACGACGGCCCAATTGGACGTCGTGACGACCCGCTCCTCCTACCTCGACGCCGCCGGAAACGCCATCCCGGCGCACAGCGACACCACCACGAACTCCCACCAGCTCGACGCCGGGGCTTTGTCCCTGCGAGACGCCGGAAGCGATTTCTTGGTCGTCGGCGAGGGCGCTCGCCTTGTCCTCGAAAGCCGTGCCGGTGCCTCCGCCCCCCGCGAGGTGTGGAGCCACGCCAACGTCCAGGTCACGACCCTCATTCACGACCTGCGACTCGATTCCGCCTCGTCCACGGCCCCGCTTCTCGGCGATCCCGGCCAAGCGCTGCCGGCCGGCACGTACGAGGCCCGCACCGGCGACGGCACCGCGGCGCTCGCACCCGAACGGGTCACCATCCACGACGCCACCGTCGCCTACGGCGGCCAGGTCTTCCAAGCCCGCGCCATGCGCGAGACCCGCCCCGGAAGCGTCCCCGTCCCCGACGCGCTCGGCGGCGCACCGACCTGGACCGGCCCCGGCGAACACGTCGAGGAAACGATCGCCATCATCACGGTTCGGCCCACCAACGGCGCCTTTTCCCTGGCCGCGGCAGGCGCCCCCGTGGCCGCCTACGCCGACGACTTCCGCCTCGAACTCGACGGCTTCGTCCAATTCCCCTGGGCCGAAGGACAGATCCACCACGGCGCCGACGAGGTCCGCATCGACGGCGACCAAGTCCTCCTCCAAGGCACCGTACGGCTCCGCACCATCTCCAAAGAACTCGACGATTCGCCCGCCATCGGTTGGCTTGGCGCCGGCGACCTCGCGCTCGTCCAACTGGGCCCGCTTCCCGACGCCACCGACGTGAACGGCGCCGCCCTCGTCGCCGCCGGCGCCGGCGCCGCCACGCTCAGCCTCGCCGCCGCCATCTACTACTGGCCCCTCCTCAAGTACGGCCTGTCGGGCCTCCTCGTGCCGCTCTACGCCCGCGTCCCGCGCGAACGCGTCCTCGACCACCACGGCCGCGAAGTCGTCTACCAACGCATCAAGCAGGAGCCGGGCATCAGCACGCACCGCCTCGCCTCCACCGTCGAATTCGGCTGGTCCACCCTCGCCTACCACCTGCGCGTCCTCGAACGCAACCAACTCGTCATCAGCGTCCGCGACGGCCGATACAAGCGCTTCTTCGACCGCGAATCCGGCAAGTACGCCAACGGCCGCAAGTACGCCGTCGTCGTGCTGCGCAACGAGACCACGTTCGGGATCGCCCGCGCTGTCCTCGAACGCCCCGGCACCACGCAGAAGGAACTCAGCGAGAAGTTCCAACTCTCCCCCTCCACCGTCCACTGGCACGTCGAGCGCCTCCAAGACGCCAACCTCACCGTCAAGGACCGCGACGGCCACAACGTCCGCTACCGGCCCGGACCCGCCTGGAGCGAAGTCGACCCCCAGGACGTCGGCCTCGACGCCGCCTACCTCGCCGCGTTCGGGCCCCGCATCCCGATGAGCGGGTTCGTCGGCAACGACCTCCCTGTCGTTCCGGGTTCCCCCGCGCCCCATTAGGGACCGGTGCCCGGTCGACCTGATAACCCACGGCTACCATTCCCATGCGCGCATGAAAGACAGGAGCCCGGCGCAGGACTTTCTCAACCATCTCGTGGGCGCCTTCCAACGCGCCATCCGCCTCACCAACGACTTCGCCATCGCGTACGAACCGGGCCCTGCCTCCACGCTCCTCGCCGGCGTCGCCTCCCGCTACAGCGACGTCACGTTCTACCTCGTCCACGTCCACCGGGAACCGCCCGCCCGCACCGCGCCATCCGCCCGTGCCTTCGCCCGCCGCGTCGGCGCCCACCTCCTCGAACGTCTCCTCTCCGACCGTGAGTGGGAGGGCGTCAAGGCCGCACCACCCCTTGCCGGAATTCCCACGCCAGGCCTTGAGACGGCCGCCACCCTCCTCATGCAGGCCCGGGAAGCGGCGTTGGTCACGCCCCGCCTCCTGCTACCGCTCGGCTCCACTGCCCTTTTCGCGTCTCCCCCAGAGCCCTCGATGGGATTCGAAGACGCGATGGACGCCATCGGCAAGGCTTCGCGGACCCAGCTCCGGGTCCCCTACCGCGACCACGGAATGGTCCGCTTGGGGGCCCGGCTCCTGGAAGCCGATCCCGGACTGGCCCACCCGGCCGGGCAGGCCCGACTTTTTTCCCAGGCCCTAGACCTCCTTGACCTGTCCACCCTCGATTCGCAACCCAAACCTACCCCCCAGGCGAGCTGAGACCCAACCCACTGGACACGGCTGCATTGTACGGAATTGTCCGGCAGCATGCTGCAGAATTCTGTTCTCGTCGGCTTCAGTGTGTCCGAATCGGCTAGAGGACGAACAACTCCACAAATGCTTAATAGGCCACAAGGAACACGGGCGGTCCGTATCCGGCTGGTGGTGCCAATGCGATTCGTTAAACGCATCAGCGAGCGCGGCAACGTCACACTTCCCAACGACCTCCGCGAGGCCTTGGAGATTGACGAAGGCGACCTCGTTGAGTTCGAGGTGCTTGGCGTCCTCAAGAAGGGCCGCCACGCCGGGCCGATGAAGGGCCGCGCACCCTCTTCATCCGCGCCCGCCCCGTCCAAGCCCGACGCCGGGAGGTCCCCGGAATGACGCTGTCCGCACTCTACCGCCGAGCCCTTGCCGTGACCGTGGCCACGTTGTTCCTTTTCACCGGCTGGGCCTCGGCGCAAAGCGGCCTCGTCCCCTCCATCCCGCTTCAAGACGCGAGCCCCATTGAGTGCGATCCGCTCCTCGACCAACCGGTCTCGGGCAAGAACGTGAGCGGCGCCTCCACGGGCATTCCGCCGCAGTACGGCGACCTCGACCTCGACGGATTCCCGAACCTCCTGGAACTCCAAGAACGCTCCGACCCGACGTGGGAACGGTCCACCCCCAACGACCGTGACGGCGACGGCGTTCCACGCGACTCCGACATCCCCGCCCTCGGCGGCTGCGACTTCGACCCCCGGATTCCCAACCTGTTCAGCCTCGTCCTCGCTTGCAACCCCGCGTGCAACCCGCCGACCTCCATCTCGCGCAACCAGGTCCTCATCCCCCAAGTCGAGATCAAGCAACAGGTCAACCCCGACGTCTTCGTGGACCCGGACGGAAACCTCGTCGAGTGCGACATCTTCTACGACGTCGACCTGGGGTCCGGCGTCGACCTCGAGTTCAACCGCACCGTGACCCTGACCCGCTCGAGCGCCGGCCACTACGCGAAGAACGACATCGGCATCCTCAAGTCGGACTTCGCCGGCGATTGGCACGTCGACTGTGAAGCCGAATTCGCCGGCGCCCCCAAGGATTCGAACGAGGCCCAGATCGCCGTCCAGCCCGCGGCGTTCGCCGTCACGCTGGACCTCGACCA
>CAYVGY010000002.1:54561-77129 GCA_964451065.1 uncultured Halobacteriales archaeon | reverse complement strand
TTGCAGTCTTGGGAACGGGCATGGTGGGCCAGTCGTTGGCAGGAAAGTTGGGTGAACTCGGCCACGACGTCGTGGTGGGGACCCGAGACCCGGCGAAGACGATCGCGCGCAAGGAGCCCGACGCCATGGGCAACCCACCGTTTGGCGCATGGCATAAGACGCACGGCGGAATCAAGCTGGTCACGTTCGCGCAGGCCGGCGCCCACGGCGAACTCATCGTCAACGCGACCAGCGGGAGTGGCAGCCTCGACGCGCTGCGCGCCGCCGGTGAACAGAACCTCGCCGGCAAGGTCCTCCTCGACGTCGCGAACCCGCTGGACTTCTCCCGCGGCATACCGCCCCGTCTTTCCGTCGCGAACGACGATTCGCTCGCCGAGCAGATTCAACGCGCCTTCCCGAAGGCCAAGGTCGTCAAGAGCCTCAACACCGTGAACACGCACCTCATGGTGAACCCCATGGCGCTCGCCGGCGGCGACCACACCATATTCGTGAGCGGCAACGACGCGGCCGCCAAGGCCAAGGTCGTCGAGCTCCTGACGAAGGGTTTCGGCTGGAAGAACATCGTCGACCTCGGCGACATCACGACGGCGCGCGGGCCCGAGATGATGCTCCCGATGTGGCTCCGGCTCTGGGGGTCGCTCAAGACGCCCATGTTCAACTACAAGATCGTCAAGTAGCGGTCGGTCTACTCCGGCGACGCCACGGCGACCGTGCCCGGCGCTGCGGCCCCGCCGCTCGGAAGCCTTCGCCGCAGGAGGCCCTCCACGAAGAACTCTCCCGCGCGGTAACTGGACCGCACGAGCGGGCCGCTCGCCACGTAGAGGAATCCATGCGTTTCGGCCCGCGCCTTCAGCGCGGCGAACCGCTCGGGCGGCAAGTACTCCTGGACCGGAAGGTGCCGATCGCTCGGCCGAAGGTATTGGCCCAGCGTCAAGACGTCCACGCCGGCGGCGCGAAGATCGCGGAAAGTCTCGCCCAGTTCTTCGTCGGTCTCGCCCAGCCCCACCATGATGCTCGACTTGGTGAACTGCGCCGGGCTCTGCCGCTTGAGGAACGCGTGGACGCGAAGCGTCTGGTCGTATCCGGCCCGCCGGTCACGGACCGACGGCGTGAGCCGACGCACCGTCTCGACGTTGTGTGCAATCACGTCGGGCTTGGCGTCGAGGATTTTCTGCAGCGAAGTTTCGTCGCCCTGGAAGTCGGGAATAAGGACCTCGACGAGCGTCTCGGGGTGCGCTTTCTTGCACGCGATGATGGTTTGCGCGAAATGCGCGGCCCCTCCATCCGCCAGGTCGTCGCGGTCCACGCTCGTGATCACTGCATAGGTGAGTTTGAGTTCCGCCAGGGACCGCGCGAGCTTCTGCGGCTCCAGCGGATCCAACCAACCCTTCGGGTTCCCGGTCTTCACCGCGCAGAAACGGCACCCGCGCGTGCACGTATCCCCCATGAGCATGAACGTGGCCGTGCCACCGCCCCAACACTCGGCGACGTTGGGGCACCGCGCCTCCTCACAGACGGTGAAAAGGTTCATCCCCCGCAGCGTCTGCTTGATCTGCGCGTAATGCTGGCCGCCTGGCGGACGAACCTTGATCCACGGCGGAAGGCGACCGGCGGGGCTGCGCGGGTAGATGCCGGTCATTGCCGAATTGTGGGAGCCCCTGCGCCGATTTGAAGCCTTGGAGGGGAACAACCGCCCAAGAACGACAACCCGCGTGGTCATCCTTGGCACACGGCCATACACGTGTCGTGCGAGCTGAAAAATACCCGGACGTCCACCGTGGTTTGGGTCCCCATGCGAACCACGATCCGCGTTGCGACCATGGCCGCCGCAATCCTCGGCCTCACGATCCCCGCCTACGCCAGCGACTCCCCGTTCGGACCCCCCCGCAACGCCGCCGAAGAGCTCCCGGCCGCCGCCGGGTCCCTGGACACATTCACGATGGTCCCCGACGACCCCATCAACCTGGACCACCGGACCGGCTCGCCGCTCAAACTCTCCCTCGCGCAGGCGGGCGCACCCGCTGCGACGCTGGCCGCCACCACCTGCGATGTCGAGGTCATCGGCCGCATCCTCGCTGGAGGCCTGCCGCTCAAGAACGCCCCGCTCTCCCTTTACGACCGGGCCAGCGCCGGCGCGGACACGAGCCCGGTGACCGGCACGGCCACCGTCAACCGGTGGCTCCCCGACCTCATTCTCCTCGGCAACGCCCGCACCGACGACGACGGCGCCTACTTCTTCTGCGTCGAACGCGCTGACACGCGCGACGGCACCCTGGACGTCTACGTCCAACTCACCACCGAGGACCCTGCCGTGGTCACCGTGACGGTGCCGCTCACCAGCCAACCAGGCATCCAGAACCCCGACTTCAAATCCCCCCTCCTCACGTATGCCGCGACCACGTCCGAATTCCACGACGTCCAGGGCCCCGTCTTCGACATGGGAACCTGGACCACGTCCCAACCCGGCGCCTACCCGCCCCCGATTGACGACCTCCCCGATTGCAACATCCAGACGCAAAGCCCCCAGGCCGCACGGGCTCCACCCAATCTCGTCTGTTTCCCCCACAGCCTCGGCCCCCTCGGAACCGTCTCGGCCGCGTTCTCCATCTACGGCCACATCCACTTCGCCGCCGCCTACTTCCGCACCGTCCTCAACGACCCCATCCCCTTCGTCCAGGTCTACTACCCGGAAAACCACTGCGGTGCGCAGGTCGCGTGCTACCAGCGCACCGGCCACACAATCCACATTCCCCGCCAGATGGCAGGCTTCTTCATCAACGTCCACGAGTACGGCCATCACGTCATGAGCACCAAGAGCGCCGACGACTCGCCGGGCGGCGCCCACATCATCCACCCGCAGATGGGCTGGAGCGAAGGATGGGCCGACTTCATGCCCAGCCTCGTCACGAGCATCGCCACGGGCTCGACGTCGGACTCCGCTGGGTCCCCAGCGACGGGTGGAGAAGGCGCCGAGAGCAATGTCCAGAACGCCCTCTACGACCTCTTCGATGTCAGCAACGAACCGGGCGACGACGCCACCGAACCCGTCCAGGACTTCTGGACGGTCTTCCGGGCCGACGTTCCCCGCGCGCCCTACCGCCCGACGTCCTTCTGCCACTTCCAGCAGGCCTGGGCCGACCGTTACGCGGCCGAACCCGCCAAGGTCGAGCGCCTCGAAGGCGTGGCGTCCCTCAACGGCATCGACTGCTGAACGACGTCAAAGTCCCTCATTCACGAAAAGGTCGGCGGCCAGTTCCAGGCCGCCCACTTCCTGCCGCCGCGGAAGGATTTCCACATGCCAGTGGAAATCGTCCACGTGGTCGGGCGACGTGTGGATGCCGATGTTGTAGGCGTCCACGCCCCGGGCCGCGAGTCGTTTCACCTCGCCCAAGAGGATGTCCGCCAAGAGAGTGAGGGTCGACGTGTCCGTTTCCTCGAACCTCGCGGCGTGGGACTCGGGGAAGATCCAGGTCTCTCCCGGAAACCGGGCCGCCTCCGGTTCCGCCAGAATCAACGACCCGACGTGCTCGATTCGATCCGACCAGAACGCGCCTGACTCAAAGGGGCACCGGTCGCCAAACGCGTCCGCCTCGCGGAGCAGCCGGGGAAGGACGTCTCCCGCCACGACGTGCGCGTGGGAATGGGGAACGGATGCTCCGGCGCGGGGACCGTCATTCCGGTACACCATCCGGCACCGGCCGAACGGCGCGGCCGCCTGGAGGCGTTGGGCCCAGAGTCGAAGGGCTTCCCGGACCTCTGGCTCGGTCAACTCGTGGAGGCACGCGACATGCCGGGGAGAATCGACGACGAGTTCGTGAAAGGGCAAGACGGGGTACCCGTTGGCGAACGCGCGGGCCCGCCAGGGACCCGTCGCCGGGACCTGGTGGCTCGTGGGCGGCGTCCGCCCCTCCTGGCCCGGGCAGAACACGCAGGGAGCCCCCGCCGCCGGCCGACCCCGCCGGTGTTCCGCCCCGATCGTCCAGTGGCCCGTGACGGCGTTCAACTTGGGACGTGAAGGGACGGCGGGCGGGCCCAGCATGCGGCGAAAAACGGCCGAGCGCTAAATACGCCTCTCGTTCGGCGCAGGGCCTGCCCTGCGCCGGCAGGAGGAACCGCTTCAAGTCGCCAAATACGACGCTCGGCATAGAGGCATCCAGGGCTCCGGGCCCGGCTCGGTCGGGTCCGCGCAGCCCAACGGAAAACGTGAACCCATGAAACGCTACACGCTGTGGTTGGTCAGTGGAACGCTTATCGCGCTGGCGGTCGCCTCGTCACCCGCCTCTGCCGCTGCGTTCACCTGCACCGCCCCGACCGCGCCCATCCAGAAACCGCTCCCCTTGGTGCCCGTCACCCCGACCCTGACGTGGCTCTCGCCCATCGGCCCCTGCGCGCCCGGCCCGACGCTTGTCAGCGTGGCCCCCGCGTGCCCCGCGCCGCCGTTCGTGGGCCCGACCCCCGGCGAGTTCTGCGGCCCCCTGATCCCACCGGGAGGCTTCGCCATCTGCATGTGGTTGCCTGGGCCGGCGTTCAACCAGAAGACCCTCTACGCCGGCTTCGACGCCGACCTCGACGGCCACATCCTCATCGCTCCCTCCGGGGAAACGCCCGTCTTCGGTCCGCTGGCCCCCGGCATCTCGTGGATGATCCCCAACACGTACCCCGTGCCAGCGCGTGTCATCGCCTACCCGACGAGCCTCACGGGCGCCCCCCTCCTGGGCGACGTGAACCTCGTGATGTGCATCTAGGCGGCAGCACTTCACCCGTCAGCCGACCCCACCTGGGCGGTTCGGAGGCCGGGACGCGCCCGGCCTCCCCCTCTTTCCCCCTTCCGCCCCGCCGGGAAGAAAGGCCCTGGACCGTGCGGCGACCGACCCTGGGGCAAAAGGGCCGAACCGGTCCGGTCCTCGCGGAACCTGGCGGCGCTGGGCCTACCTTCCCCTTCGCATCACCCAAATAATCACGGCACGACCAGGGAGGGAATGCCAAGGTAGTCGTATGCGGCGGCGTGAAGTTCCCATCCCGAGATTGCCATTCGAGGCGACCCACCGCCGCCTTCTTGCCGGCGCTGCCCTAGCCGTTTTCTTGGCGCTCGCCCTGGCGCCCGCCTCGATCTGGGCCGCTCCACCGACCGTCATCGCGAACGTCAAGCTGCCGTCGGCGCGCGCCCACAGCGCCGCCGTCGCCGCGGGTGACGCCGTCTACATTTTCGGTGGTGAGACGAGCAGCGGGGACACGGGCCAAACGCTCCGGTTCGATTCCGCGAGCTCCACGTTGGCGACCCGCGCCGCGGTCCTCAATCCTCCCCTGCATGGTGTTGCCGCCGGTTGGGACGGCCACCACGTCTACTTGTTTGGCGGTTCGACGGATACATGTACCGGGGGAATCGCCTGCCCCAAGGACGCCATTCAGCGGTACGACCCCTCGTCCGACGCGGTGACGACGCGCAGTTCCAAGCTCCCGGTGGCGGCCGACGGGCTCGCCGGGGTCTGGACGGGCCGATACTTCTTCCTGTTCGGGCCCACGACGACCGACCCCGCGGGCGCCAAGATCGTCCGTTACGACCCCGTAAAGGACTTGGTCTATACGACCGGCTACGCTCTTCCCGACCACCGCAGACTTGCGGCCGCCGTCTGGGACGGTACCAACGCGTACGTCTTCGGCGGCAACGACAATGGCGTCGGAAAGAAGACCATCCTCAAGTTCAATCCGACGACCGGCCAGGTCGCGACCGTTTCCGACACGTTGCCCACCGAGCGCCACGCGATGGGCGCCCTCTGGGATGGCCGCTACGCGTACCTCCTGGGCGGGTTCGACCAGACGACGCCCGACCTGGAAGGCGTGGGCGTCGTGGGGGAACTCGACGAGATCGTCCGTTTCGATCCCGGCTCGGGTGATGCGGCCCTCTTGACCGACAGACTGCCCGCGCCCCGGTCGTCCGCGCCGGCGGCGACGACGGGTTCCAAGGGGTACCTCTTTGGCGGCTTCAGCGGAGGCTACTCCGACCAGATCCTCTCATACGCGGTCCAGGCCTCCACCCCGCCCCGGGCGTCGCTCGACGTGACCAGCGATGGGCGAACGATCTCGGTGGATGCGCGCGCCTCGACCGACGCGGAAACGTCCATCGCGACCTACCTTTGGGACTGGGGCGACCAAACCAACCCCTCCACGGCGTCGCACGACACCCACACGTACGCCGGCGACGGTCCCTACACGCTCCGCCTCTACGTCACCGACTCGACCGGCCTGGCCTCGGGCGCCTCACGGACCATCAGTTTCGGCGACGGTCAAGGGTCAGGTGGAACCACGACCACGACCGGCTCATCCACGACGACCACGACCAGTGGGACCACCACCACGACGCGTTCGGGGACCACGACCAGCGGATCGGCTACCACGACCACGCGGTCAGGAACCACGACGAGCGGAACCCGGACAAGCACGACGGGTTCACAAGACTTGGAGGATGAGGCCGGCGACGGGCCGACAACGACCTCGCCCGCACCGTCCACCATGGGTGGCCACAGTGGTTCCGCGTCCTGGACGTCCATCCAAGACCAGGACAAGGACGCGTCCCCCCTACCGACGATCGGCGCCGTCGGCGTGTTGGCTGCCATGGTTGGAATATCCGCGATGCGCAGGACGCGGCGCTAGCCGAGACGGCCCCCCGTCAGGCGCGCAACTTGAGGAGCCTACGCGGGTAGGCGCGTAGCCCTTTGTCCGCCATTTCTGGCCGGAGCCCTGCCCCCAACGCGACCGTCCGCGCGACCTCGTCGGACACGAGTTGCTCCGGGGAGTGCACGTCGCCGTTGACCAAGAACGGCGCGTCGTGCTTTTCGATGAGGCGTGCGACATGGCCGTTCGTGTACGCGTGCGCCCGCTTGGCCGTGAGTTCGACGTAGACGCCGTTGTCCTTGGCGGCTCGGAGATCCTTCTCAGAGAGGAACCCGGGATGCGCCAGCACGTCGACGTCCTTGCAGCGCGCCGCGGCCGCGTTGGTGCCCCGGACGACGGGTTCGTTAACCGTCTCCCCGTGCACCACGACGATCCGCGCCCCTGCCTTGCGGGCGACCCTGGCGATCTCCGGGATACGGCGCGGTGCGGCATGCGTGGCGCGCCGGGTCCTGGCCCAAGAGGCGCAGGTCGGCCTCGCACTCCTTCGCGAGGCGCTTCACGATGGGCTCGACGTCGTGGACGCCGACGTGGTCGGTAAGGGCGATGGCGGCGTGGCCCGCGTGGTGGGCGCGCCGGATGTGCTCGATGGGGTGGAGCTCGCCGTCGCTCAGGAACGTGTGGCTGTGGAACTCATACCTCATTTCCGTCGCTTCTCGAGTACGGCCAGGATGGATTTGAGGTCGACGCTTCGCGCCGCACACGCCACGAGGAGGTGGTAGAGGAGATCGGCAGCCTCCTCGGCCACGCGGGCATCCGTCTCGGTCGCGAGCGCCATCACGAGTTCGGCCGCTTCTTCGCCAATCTTCTTACCGGCAAGGCGCGGGTCCGCCAGGAGCTTGGACGTGTAGGAGGTTGGCTGCGGCGACGCCTTTCGGTCTTGGATGGCGGCGTCGAGTTGCGCGAGGGCCGGCCGGGCGACGCCGGTCTCGTGGGCGCCGAAGCAGGTGGCCGCGCTGGTGTGGCACGCCGGGCCGGTCTGATGCACGAGCGCCAGGACCGTGTCGCGGTCGCAGTCGGCGGCCAGGCGGACGAGGGCTTGGCGGTGGCCGCTGTCCTCGCCCTTCTCCCAGAGCTTCTCGCGGCTTCGGCTGAAGTAGTGCATGCGGCCGGTCGTCCGGGCCGTTTCGAGCGCCTCGCGGTTGGCCCACGCGACCATGAGGACTTCGCCCGTCGTGGCTTCTTGGGCAACGACGGGCACGAGGCCGCGTTCGTCGTACTTGAGCTTCGAGGGGTCGAACTCGGTCATAGGCGCACCTCGACGCCTTGGTTGGCGATGTCGAGCTTGAGCATGAGAGGCGTGTACGCGCCCGTGTGGAACAGGCTGGCCACGAGCGCCGCGTCGGCGCGACCGGTCGTGAGCGCCGCCAGCGCGTCCTTGGGGCTCCCGCAGCCGCCGGAGGCGACGACGGGCACAGGGACGGCCTCGGCCACGGCGGCAGTGAGTGCGAGATCGTACCCTGCGCGCGTGCCGTCGGCGTCGATGGAGGTGAGGAGGATTTCGCCGGCGCCGTACTCGACGGCCTTCTTGGCCCAAGACACGACGTCCATCTTGCGGTCCTTCCGACCGGCGTGGGTGTGGACGGTCCACTGGGGTCCCACGCGTTTGGCGTCGATGGCCACGACCACGCATTGTTCGCCGTACTCGCGGGCGATGGCGCGCAGCACCGGCGGGTCCTCGAACGCGGCCGTGTTGAGCGCGACCTTGTCGGCGCCGGCGCGAAGGAGTTTCTGGGCGTCTTGGACGGTGCGGACGCCGCCGCCCACCGTCAACGGGATGAAGAGCTGCTCGGCGGTCTTTCGGACCGTCTGGAGGAGGGTCGCGCGGCCTTCGATGGTGGCGCTGATGTCGAGGAAGGTGACCTCGTCGGCGCCCTCCTCGCCGTACTTGGCGGCCAGCGTGGGCGGGTCGCCTTGGGTCTTGAGGTTCTGGAATTGGACGCCTTTGACGACCTTGCCTTCGTGGACGTCGAGGCAGGCGATGATGCGTTTAGCGACCACGGTGTTCGACCTCGCCCTTGGTGGAGGCGACGGCACGCGCGGGCTCGAGCGCGTCGCGCAGGCTCAGCGCGAGGGCCTTGAAGGCGGCTTCGACGACGTGGTGGGTGTCGCGGCCGCGGCGCACGTCGACGTGGAGGGTCCAGCCGGCTTCGAAGGCGAGGCTGCGCAGGAAGTGTTCGTAGGTGGGCATGGGCAGGACGCCGTCGTAGTAGGGTCGGCCGCCCACGTCGAGAGCGATGGCGACCAGCGCGTCGTCCATGGGGAGGAGGCGTTCGCCGTAGCGGCGGAGTTTCTTGCCTTCGGTGAGGCGGCGGAAGGCTTGGCCGAGCGTGAGGGCGACGTCCTCGATGAGGTGGTGATCGACGTTGTCGTGGCTCTTGGCGGTGAGGCGGATGCCGACGGCGCTGTGGAAACCGAGGGCTTCCACCATGTGGCTGAGGAAGGGGTCGGGCGTCGTGGCCTTGGTGGCGGCGCCGAGTTCGACCGTGACGGTGGTCTCCTTGGTCTTTCGTTCGTGGTTGGTCATGCTGGGGGGGCCTCCGCGAGTTGTTGGGCTTCGGGGAACCGGATGCGGCCCTTGTAGAGGGCGAGTCCGAGGATGGCGGCGTGGCAGCCGGCGTCGCGCAGGAACCGGACGTCCTCGAGGGTGGTGACGCCGCCCGAAGCCATGATGGGGTGGCGCGTGGCGTCGAGGAGCCGGCGGATGCCGTCGCGGTCGACGCCTTGGAGGTGGCCCTCGACGTGGACGGCGGTGTAGAGGAGGGCGGCGAGCGGCAAGGATTCGACGTCCCGCACGACGTCGAGGAGGTCGCGGCCGGTGTCCTTCATCCAGCCGTGGGCGACGACGCGGCCGTTGCGGGCGTCGACGGCGAGGACGAGCTTGTCGGGGTAGCGCTGAGCGAGGGTCTTGAGCCAGACGGGGTCGCGCAGGGCCTTGGTGCCGACGATGACGCGGCGGGCGCCGGCTTCCAGGAGGGCCTGGAGCTGTTCCTCGGTGCGGACGCCGCCGCCGACTTGGACCTTGACGCGTCTGTCCGCGAGGATCTTGCGGACCGTCTCGTCGTTGTTCTTCTGGCCGAAGGCGCCGTTGAGGTCGATGACGTGGATCCATTCCGCGCCCGCGTCGACCCATTGGTCGAGGACGGCCAGCGGGTCGGGGAGGCTCACCTGTTCGGTGTCGCGCTGACCTTCCACGAGTTGGACGACGCGGCCGTGGAGCAGGTCGATGGCGGGCAGAAGGATCACGCGACCGCCTCCGCCTGCGCGAGCCAGTTCTTGAGGAAGCGGAGGCCGTGGGGTCCGGATTTTTCGGGGTGGAACTGGGCGGCGGTGGTGTTGCCTTTGCGGAGGACGCTCGCGAAGCGGACGCCGCCGTAGGTCGTCGTGCCGACGTGGACGGGTTCTTGGGGGTCGGGGTAGTAGGAGTGGACGAAGTAGTAGTAGGCGTCCGCGGGGACGCCGTCGAAGAGCGGCTCGGGCTTGTGGTCGACGCGGCTCCACCCCATGTGGGGGACCTTGTGGGCGCCGCGGGGGAAGCGGTGGACGCCGCCGCGGATGAAGGCGAGGCCGTGCGCGTCGGGGGTCTCTTCACTGCGTTCGAAGAGGAGTTGGAGGCCGAGGCAGACGCCGAGGGCGGGGCAGCCGCTCATGAGTTTGCTGCGGAGGGCGTCGCGGACGGGGGCGAGGCTGCGCATGCCGGCGCCGAAGGCGCCCACGCCGGGCAGGACGAGGGTGGTGGCGTCGAGCCACGCGTCGGGTTCGGGGGTGACGCGGACGGTGGCGCCGCAGCGTTCGAGGGCCTTGCCGAGGCTGTGGAGGTTGCCGATGCCGAGGTCGGCGATGGTCACGTTCACTCCCTCGTCACCTCGTGGGTGCGGGCGCCGGAGAGGATGTGTTGGAGGGCGCCGAGGAGGGCGTCGGTGTCTTGAGGGCCGCCCACGGTGAAGCGAATGTGGTCGCGCAGGGCGGGTTCGTGCAGGTAGAGGCGGGCGAGGATGCCTTCGCCTTTGAGGCGTCGGTGGAGGTCTTCGCAGGGGATAGGGGGAAGCGTGAGGAGGAAGTTGGCGTGGCTGGGCCAGACGTGGAAGCCGAGTTCGCGCAGGCCGCGGGCGAGGCGTTCGCGTTGCTGGGCGATCGTCGCGACGGCGGCGTCGACGGGTCGGCGGTCGGCGAGCGCCTGGACGGCGATGCGTTCGCTGGCGAGGTTGACGCTGAAGGGGGGTTTGGCGCGTCGCAGGAGTTCGGCGACGTCGGGGTGGGCGGCGCCGAAGCCGATGCGCAGGCCCGCCAGGCCGTAGGCTTTGCTGAGGGTGCGGGCGATGAGGAGGTTGGGGAAGCGGTCGATGAGCGGGAGGACGGTGACGCCGGCGAATTCGGCGTAGGCCTCGTCGACGAGGACGGGTCCGTCGAAGGATTCGAGGAGTTCGCCCACGAGGCGGGGGTCGAAGAGGGTGCCGGTGGGGTTGTTGGGGTTGCAGACGAGGACCATGTCGGGTTTTTGGGCCAGGAGTTTGGAGGCGGTGGTCTGGAACTCGTCGTTGGTGGGGGTGGGGACGTACGTGATGCGGTTGAGGCGGGCCAGGTGGGGGTACATGCTGTAGCTGGGGGTGGGGGCGACGAGGCGTTGGCCGGGTTCGAGGAAGAGGCGGAGCGTGAGGTCGAGGATCTCGTCGCTGCCGTTGCCGACCCAGAAGTGGTCATGGGAGAGGTGGACGGTGGCGGCGTAGGCTTGCAGGAGGGCGCGGTTGTCGCGGTCGGGGTAGAGGTGGACGCCGTCGAGCGAGACGTGGGTCTTGGTGGCGGGGTGGGGGCCCAGGAGGTTGACGTTCTGGTCGTAGCGTCGGGGGACGCCGGGCGGGGCGTCGTAGTAGGGGGGGAATTCGTTGAGGCGGCGGCGGACGCCGTCGAGGAACGTCATGGGGGACAACCGCCGCCGGAATGAGAATTTGGGAAGATTTCGATTAACCAAGCCCAACCGGTAACACTTATGATTGTAGGTCCATTGTATTGAGATTGAGAGATTCCCATGGATGCCGGTCGCGTCTCGCTACACCAATCCAGCGCCATCTGCAAAAAGGAGCTCACTCTACCCACCAACGAGGGCTCCCCGTAATCAGAGCGGCTCGAGAATGAAGTGTTTGGAAAGAATCGAAAATGATCTTCTTTGAACTGAAGGTTAGGCTCCTCATCATGTGGCCATTTCGCCAGCTCTCGATTGTGGAGTTGATTGCTGTCACAGCCGGCCTTGCGTACCTTCACGAGTACATGATTAATCGAGGCTTTCTTTGACCAAGGACCCTTAGGAACCGCCGACAACAGGCTCATTGCGAGAGTCTCCGTTTGACGGCGTTGGCGTGGTTGGGGAGGCCTTCGGCGGTGGCGAGGGTGACGGCGTCGGGTCCGACGCGGGCGAGGCCGGCGCGGTCGACCTTTTGGCGGACGCGTTGGCGGAGGAAGTCGTAGACGCTCAAGGGGCTGCTCCAGCGGGCGGTGCGGCCGGTGGGGAGGACATGGTCGGCGCCGGTCACGTAGTCGCCGAGGCTGGCGCTGGCCAAGGGTCCTTCGAAGATGGTGCCCGCGGCGCGGAGTTTGGAGGCGATGGTGGAGGCGCCGGCGCCCAGGAGTTCGACGTGTTCGGGGGCGGCGGCGTCGAGGAGTTGGGGGACCTGTTGGGCGTTGTCGGCGACGACGATGAGGCCGTCGCGGCCGAGGCTGGTCTCGAGGACGCCGCGGCGTTGGGCGGTCTGGATGAGTTCGTCGACGACGGCCTGGACGCGTCGCGCGTAGGCGACGTCGGTGGTGACGACGAGGGCACGGGCCTGGGGGTCGTGTTCGGCCTGCGCGAGGAGGTCGAGGGCGACGAGTTGGGGGTCGGTCTTGGCGTCGGCCCAGACGGCGAGTTCGCTGGGTCCGGCCAGGGCGTCGGTGCCGACGGCTCCCTGGAGTTGGCGTTTGGCTTCTTGGACGTATTCGTTGCCGGGGCCGCAGATTTTGTCGACGCGGGGGACGGTGGCGGTGCCGTAGGCGAAGGCGCCGAGGGCTTGGGCGCCGCCCATGGCGAAAATGCCGGTGGCTTTGGCGAGGTGGGCGGCGGCCAGGACGATGGGGCTGGGGAGTCCGTCTTGGCCCGGCGGGGAGGCGACGTAGATCTCGGGGACGCCGGCGACGCGGGCGGGGATGCACGTCATGAGGACGGTGCTGGGGTAGGCGGCGCGTCCGCCGGGCGCGTAGGCGCCGACGCGGCGCAGCGGAATCCATTCGGTGGCGATGCGGATGCCGGGTGCGGTCGTGACGGTGAGGGATTTGGGGCGCAGGCGGCGTTGGTATTTTTCCAGGTTGGTCGCGCTCGTGCGCAGCGCCTTCTGGAGCTCTTTGGGCAGGCGGTCCCAGGCGCGGGTGGCCGCGTGGGCGTCGACGCGGGCGTGGGCGCGGTCGACGCCGTCGAGGGTGCGCGTCCATTCACGGAGCGCCGCGTCGCCTTTCTCGCGGACGCCGGCGAGGATCCGTTGCACGGCGTTGGTGACCTCGGGGCGGGCGGGCTCCGAGGGAATCGCCTGGATCTGGCGGAGGAACTCGGCGGGCGTGAGGATGCGCATCAGGGGACCATCCGGTCGATGGGCACGACGAGGATGCCGCGGGCGCCGACGCGTTTGAGGCGCCGCATGACGTCGTAGACGTCGGCCTCGTCGACGACGACGTGGACGGCCTTCATCTTGGGGTTGCCGGCGAGGTCCATCACGGTGGGTCCCGCGATGCCGGGCGCGATCTTGCGGACTTCGTCGAGCTTGTCGGTGGGGACGTCCATCATGAGGTAGCGTTTGGCGCGCGCGTCCACGACGCTCGTGAGGGCGAACCGGACGTCGGCGACGATCTCCTTCTTGGCGTTCCGGAGCGCGGCGGGGTTGGCGATGAGCCACGCGGTGGACTTGAGGAGGCTCGCGACCTCGACGAGTTCGTTCATGGCGAGCGTGCTCCCGGTGGCGGTGAGGTCGGTGATGGCGTCGGCGACGCCGATGTGGGGCATGACTTCGGTGGCGCCGCTCACGGGGATGACCTTGGCGCGCAGGCCCTTCTTCTTGAGGTAGGCTTTGGTGAGGTTGGGGAAGCTCGTGGCGACGGTGAGTTCCTTGGGGAGTTGTTGGAGCCTGGTGACGCCGCGTTTTTCGGGGACCGCCATGATGAGGCGGCAGCCGCCGAAGCGAAGGTCGAGGAGGCGGCGGACGTCGGCGCCGCTCTCGAGGACAAGGTCGAGGCCGGTGACACCGAGGTCGACGCGGCCGTCTTGGACGAGTTCGGGGATGTCTTGGGCGCGCACGAAGAGGACGCGGACGCGGCCGCCCATCGTCTCGGCCAGGAGTTGGCGGCTGTTGCCGAGGTCGATGCGGAGCCCCGCGAGGTTGAGGAGTTCGACGGCCTGCTCGCTGAGGCGGCCCTTGTTGGGGACCGCGATGGAGACGACGCTGTCAGTAGTTTGTTTCATTGAAGAACCTCCCAGGCGGAATCGTCCGGGGGCCGACTAGGCACGATGCGCGTGGGGGAAGCGGGGCGCGCGTGCCATGGTGGGCGGTGGAGGCAGGGGGGATGGGGCGCTAAAAGCGTTCGCCCCCATTTATGAAAGGAAGTTCACCCACGTACCGAAACGGTTTTAATCTCCTCGATTGCCGTTGTATGTGGGTGGTTGCCGTGAAGGCAACGGAGTCAGAGAGTCTCTACTTATCGGAAGGGAGGCAGCGGAAATTCGCGAGTTGGGGCGGAGTCTTCCTGGCCACGGCGGCGTCGCTCGCCGCGGCCTTGGTCGCGGTCCAGCCAGGGACGGCGCAGCCCGCGCCGACGGGCGGATACCTGAAGCTCTACATTGAAGACGCGGGCCTCTCGCCCGCGGCCCCGACAGCGGAGGCCGACAAGACGAAGAGCGTCCTGACCAGCTTCTCGTCCCCCGGGCTGAGCAATTTCGTCGATCTTGGGTCCTGGAAAGTGACCCATGATCTTACCTTCACGACGGACGGCGTGGCCACTTTGTGGCTGAGCGCCGAGGAGGCCGCCGTGATCACCTCGTTCGATGTCCAAATCCGCAAAGGTAGCAACGAGGTCTGGCGCAGCGGGACCGGGACCAATGGCGAAGGAACCTTCACCGATTTGGGCCCGGAGCCGACCAAGTACGAACTCGGCGTGGGCCTTCTGGGGACGGAGTGGAAGGCCGGCGACGTGTTCAACGTCCGGGTCATCCTCTTCGGCGTGGCGGAGCCTGGTACACCCACCGACGTTTTCCTTCACTATGGTTCCCTCCAGCATCCGAGCGGCGTGGCGGGCAGCGTGGACGCGGTGGGCGCTTTGACCCCCGCCGGATCGCCACTCGGCGTCTTTCTGGCAGCCAACAATGCCCTTTCGCTCGACGCGCCGACCGCGGAGCAGGACCTGGCGCGCGAATCGGGCAACGCCGGCCCCGGCGCCCTCGCCAGCGCGTCGGCCTGGTCGTGGGGCAAAACGACCCTGCCGGAGGATACTCTTCTGGTGGAAGACTCCGTCTTCATGTGTTGGACCACACTGCAGGGGACCGCTGCGGCCGTCCGCGGGTTCCGGGTCACAGTAGACTTCAAGACCCCGGGCGGAACCGAGACCGTCACGAAATCGGCCGGGCTCCGGACGACAAGCTACCAGTCGGCCACGGGCGCCCCCTCCGTCACGCATTGGGCGCTTGGTCTTCCCACGGCCGGCCTAGAGCTTCCGGCCGGGACAGAAATCGACGTCAAATTCCAGATCTGGTCGAGCCATGCCGACCCGCCAGGGAAGGTCGTGATCCTTTACGGAAGCGCGACGCATCCCTCGGGGCTCGTGCTTGGAGCCGAAGGCGGCTCGCTCGCCAACGAAACCACCAACGCCGCAACCAACACGACGGTCTCCCTGACCGGGTCCCCCAAGACGGTATCGGCGTCCCGCGCGTCGACGACGGGGGCGTCCGCACAGACGACGGCCAGCGGCGCGCAAGGCGACGCGGATGGAGAAAACGGGACGAGCGGCGGCGATGGAACACCGACGGAAGATGACGGCCGCGCCAAGGACATCACGACGCCGGAGGCGATCCTCCCGACCACCGCTGCCTGGCTGGTCCTGGCAGTGATTTGCGGAGCCGTCGTCCTCATCCGTCGCGGTTGACGGCGTAAGGCCAAGTATTTCCACGTCGGACCTGTTTCCGGGGCCGCTTGACCCGGAACCAGGACGTCGCGAACGTCCTCTACGAGATCTCGCAGATCCTCGAGATCCAAGGCGTCCCGTTCAAGCCGCGCGCGTACCAGCGGGCGGCCCTCAACGTGGAAGCGCTCGGGGAGGACATCGAGGTGGTGGCCAAGGAAGGCCGCCTCGGCACCATCCCGGGCGTGGGCGCCGCCATCGAGGAAAAGATCGCGACGTTCCTCAAGACGGGGAAGCTCCCGTACCTTGAGGAGATTCGGCAAGAGCTCCCCCCGGGCGTCCTCCGGTTTCTCTCCGTGCCGGGAATCGGCCCCAAGACGGCCCTGCGCCTCAACAAGGAGCTGAAGATCGTGACGCTCGACGAGCTGGAGAAGGCAGCCAAGGCGGGGCGGATCCGCGCCCTCAAGGGGTTCGGGGAGAAGTCGGAGAGGGAGATCCTCGAGTCGCTCGCGCGCGTGCGCACGCCCGTCAGGCGTCTGCCCTACCCGACCGTGTACGAGGTGGCGCAAGACGTCAAGAAACTCCTACTTTCTTCGGGCCTCGCTGAGAAGGTGGAGCCAGCGGGATCGCTGCGCCGCGGCCGGGACACCGTCGGGGATCTCGACGTTCTCGCGGTCGCGCCCGGCCCCAAGGCGGGGAAACTGGTGGCTGTCTTCAAGGCCTACCCGGACGTTTACAAGGTGCTCGAATCCGGCTCGACCCGGGCCCGCGTCGTGCTGAAGAGCGGGCTCCAGGTGGACCTGCGCGTCGTGCCCAAGGAATCCTTCGGCGCGGCGCTCCAATACTTCACGGGGAGCAAGGAGCACAACATCGCGCTGCGCACGCGCGCGCTCAAGAAAGGTTGGACGATCAACGAGTACGCGCTGTCCCGCAAGAAGGACGGCAAACGCATCGCCGGCGAGACGGAGGAGGGGATCTATGAGAAGCTCGGCCTGGCGTGGGTGCCGCCGGAGCTGCGGGAGAACGTGGGCGAGATTGAATTGGCATAAAAGAAGAACCTCCCGAAGCTCATTGAGCTAGGGGACCTTCGCGGCGACCTCCACACCCACACGGCGGAATCCGACGGGCACGCGTCCGCCCAACAGATGCTGGAAGAGGCGGAACGGCTCGGCTACGAGTGGCTGGGCATTAGCGACCACTCGAAGGGGCTGGGCGTGGCCCGCGGGCTCGACGGGGCCCGCTACGCGAAGCAGCGGAAGGCGTTCGACAAGCTCCAAGAATCTTTCCCGAAGGTGCACCTCCTTCAGGGCGCCGAGGTCAACATCCGCAAGGACGGCCGTCTCGACTTGGACGCCAGCGAGATGACGGGGCTGGATTATGTGGTCGGCAGCGTCCATTCCAGCTTCAATCTCCCGAAGAAGGAACAGACGGCCCGCGTCCTAAGGGCCCTCGAGTCCGGCGTGGACATCCTCGGCCACCCGTCCACGCGGCTGCTGGGCGAGCGCGGCGAGATCGATGTGGACTGGGACAAGATTTTCGAGGCGGCCAAGAAAACCGGTGCGGCCTTGGAGATCAACGGGAGCCCCTTCCGCCTCGACCTGGCGGGGGAGCGCGTGCGCGTGGCGCGCGAGCGGGGCCTCTCGTTCGCGATCGATTCCGATGCCCACACGACGACGGGGCTGCGCGTCATGCATTTTGGAGTGACGCAGGCCCGGAGGGGTGGGCTGGAGGCGAAAAAGGTCCTTAACGCATTACCGGCAAGTCAAGTCCGGAGACGCCTGCTCGGCAGGGAGCGGCGAGAACGCACCGATTGACAGTGAAATGAAGCGGCCCGAGGGCTGGAAATAGACTCGGTGGTGTCTCGCTTGGGGATGTGTTCCACTCCGCGTCGCAAGCCTCGGCTAGGCGTCCACGTAGTCGCTCCCTGTGACGCTCAGATCCAGCGAGTACCGCACGGGCCCGGAGTTGGCGTACATGGGTCCCGGAATCGCGCCGACCTTGACCTGAAGGGCTCCGGTCGCGGGCGCCGGGCATGCGTAACTCGTCCAGTCCGGATTCGTGGGGTTTTCCGGTTCCGTCTTTGTACACACGATGTCGCCGTCGCTGATCACCTGAAGCCCTGCGTGGTGTCCTTCTTGGGGCGGCGCAGAGAGGAGGCGGGTCTGGGCCGAGAACTGGGTCAGGTGGGAGAGTTGGCCGCGCGCTGGGAACGCCATACCCAGCTGGAGCGGAAACTCGTCAATCGCGTTGGCCCGCGGGGGGGCCGTGCTCGGGAAGACGGCGCTCTCGACTACGCCCTGGAACGTGGCCACCGCTTCCCAGAGGTGGCAGAACAACGCCACCCGCGTCTCCCCGTCGTAGAGTTGCACGCCGACGCCAACGATGCCCGGGCCCTTGAGTCTGTATTGGGCGACCTCGCCGGCCGCCGACCGGACGTCCACGGCGGGCGTGACCCGGTCGCAGACGCCTCCGCCCGAAATGAATGCGTCCAATTCTTCCAGGCTCTCGATGAAGGACCAGGCCACGGTGAGATCACCGACAGCAAATCCGTCCACGAGCCGGACCTCCAGCGTCGCGTTGACGTCATCCCACAGGTTCCGTCGGATGCCTCCCCCGTCGTCGAAGGAAGGCTTCTGCAGCGACCAGTTCCGCTGGACCTCTCCGGCGGCGGAAGTTCCCCAGGCTCCAGGCTCGTCATCGATGACAAGGCGGCCCTCGATGATTTTTGCACCGTAGACGCCCGCTCCGTCGGGCAGGTCCAGGATGCGTTTTCCGAAATCCAGCGTCGCTTCGGGGGGCGCTGGGTCGGCGCATCCCGAGAGCAAGAGGAGAACGGAACCGAGACCGGATAGGGCGGCACGCATCAGGTTTCCGATTCCCTATGGCTCTAAAGTTTGTCCGGCTGCGTTTCAGACTCGTTGAAAGGTGGTGGACGGCTCAACCGACGGGGACCGTTTCAGGATTCGCTTGACGATTTCCCACATGAAGCCCACGATGAGCGCGAGGACCAGGGCTTGAAGGTACAGCAGGGAGTACACCAGGTCCTCGTCGAGGGGGTAGAACACGTGCATCATGAAGCGGGCTGCGATGGCGAAAAGTACAAGCGCAGCGACGAGCAGGGACCGTCGAAGGCGGACCCACTGCCGCTTTGGCACGCCGAGAATCTCCGAATCCGAGGCCACGGTTACCTCCGTCGTTTCCAATCACTCGCCTAGGTTGGTCCACGTCTTAAGCGTGTTCTTCAGATTCAACGGGCGGGCGCCCTACGGCCCCGGCGGACCGCTCGCTAGCAGCGAGTTCGCGGTTTCCGCCGCCTGGCGCACGTGGGCCGCCAGAAGCGCATCCGCACTAATCGGCGTAACCCGAACCTCGAAGGAGAACGCGGCGTCCACGCCGAAGCACGCGGCGAGCGCCCCCGCGATGGCCAGGACCAAGACGGTCCAGGCAACGACTCCTACCGGCGTCCCCACCATGGCGACGGTAATGCCGAGTGAAACGATGGCAAGGATGCAGCTGAACGTCACCGTGACCGTCAAGGCCTGTCCCGTAACGCGGTAAAGGTAGGTTTCGCCCTCCTCCACTTCGTCCTGGCCGATTCCACGCGCAGTTCCGGTGTCCGACGTGATGGCGGCGCCAATCGGCACCCATTGGTCGCCGTTCTGTCTCTCGATGAGGAGGGTCCCCGTGGCGCGGTGACGGTTGCACTGCTTGGCGAAGTCGAGGTCGGCAAAGACGTCGATGGTGCCCGCCAAGACCGTGACGCTTGCCGGGTTGTCCGCACCGGTTGCCGCTCCCGCGCCGCATCCGGTACTCGCAGCGACCGCACCCAGGTTCGCGACGGGAGGCGGGACGACCACATTGGTGGAGAACTCGTGGAGTCCCCAGAACACGGCGTCCACCGTATATACCAGGAAGACGTCGCACAGACCGCCCGCACTCGTTGTTACGACGTGGGTCGAGATGGTAATCTGGTCACCAAGTTGGATTACTTGTCCCAGTGGGCTCAACTGTTCCTCTGTGCCGGCGGGAAACAGAAGGAATTCGCGTTCTCGGACCTGGGTTCCGGTGGAGGAGACTTCCGAGGAGATGCTGCAGATGTTCTCTGCGTTCGGGAAGACATCCACCCCAACAAGGTGAGGCACCGAGTCGAGGTTCGAGACGAAGGAAGTGATTGGGTACCGCTCCTTGATCCAGACGCGTTCCGGGTGCGTCCCGCCAACCCCCACGCTGTTGGCGGCATCTGGTAGAGGATTGCAGAGTCCTGAGTCGGCTTCGTATGTGTATAGTGTGGGCGCCCCGGTTCCGGTAATCGACTCGGCAGTAACCTCTATCGATAGAATCGGGGTTTCGGCCGGGGCGGGAAGGGGGCATTCGATAGGGTCGAAGTGAAGGTCCACCAGGTGGGTCAACGCCGTTTCACCGGATTCGGAGACCGGGGAGGGATTGCACGGTGCCGCCCAGAGAGTCCCGACGAGGACGCCATCTGCCTCGTACGCGACGAAGCCTCCGGTCGTGGGGTCCCCGATTCGGGCCTGAATGACGCCTTGAAGCTCGGAGCGTACGACCATGCCGGGAAGGTCCGAAACGGTGCAGCCCGGGCCTTGGAGCGTCCCCAGGACCTCCATCACGAAGTTCTCCGGATCGGCCGGGGAGCTGTCCGCCTGCACGACGCCGCCGAACGAAGTCAGGAGGAGCAGGACGGCCGCGGCGGCCGCCGAGGCAGCCAGTCCGGGGCGGGCGTGCGCGGTCGGTTTGACGTTTGCTCCTTTCAAAACTGGCGCAATTGTTTTCATGGTTTCACCGGAGATTTTCTCGAGTGGCGGTTGGCGGAATGGGCGGGGTGCCGTGGCCGGGCGAGGAAACTTCCCGGCCACGACGTCCACGCCGCGGCGGCCCATTCGCGAGGGGAGGAATTGGCACCGCAAAGCGCCAGGATGGTATGGCCTGGGTGGCGGGGGGGAGGAGGAGAATCTTGCGCGTCCCCCGCGATTCCGTCCGAAGGTCGCCGTGCCGCACAAGTGGGCGAGGAGCCTCGGGAGGATATCCCGAGTTTCCGACTGGAGCTTGAGAATCCATCGTCGTCAAGCGGGGCGCGGAAAAAGGTTAAATAGGGTCGGCTCGCCTGGAACGTCCGGTTGGCACCGTTGGCGTCGCTGATGCGGGCATGGATGTCATTTCTCCCTCTCCTCGTCGTTGCTCTGCCAGTCACGGCCACGTCCGGCGAGTCTGTGGTGGCCGAATTCAACTACGCTGGGCCCGCGTCGCTTGACGGACAGTTCGTCGGGTCCTGCGAGGGGAACGGCGTATACCTTGCCCCTGGCGTGCCCCGGTCGCTTCTGGTTGAGTCCGGGGGCGGTTCCTTGACCGTCGTCCACACGCGGGTTAACTACACAATCGTTTCACCGGAGGCCAGCCCGGCTTACATGCCGGACGCCGACAACCAGTGGTCGGAGCAAATCGACGTCCCGGCGGGTGCCGCGCGAATCCAAGTTGGCCCCACGGGAATCGTGACCGTCGTGCCCCCGTTCGACGGGAGGGAGTTCGGGCAGCCGTTTGCGGTCTCTATTGTTCTTGATTCCGCGGACTTCTCCTCGGTCCGGGAAGGAATCCGGACGCCGGGGGAATTCTTTTGGGTGGCATCGGAGCCCGGAGCCAAGCCGCACATCCAGGACTTCACCTTCCCACGCCCCGACCGGACTGTCTCGTTCGACGGCGAAGCCACCGCCGAGGGTACCTTGCTCCTCTACCTGAGAGAGGCAACGGTCACATTCCGCGAAGAGCGCCTACGCCTCGAGCCTTGGACCGTGGAGGAATTCAACGCGACCACGCCAGCAATCGCTCGCCGGACGGTCATCTTCAATGACGCTTTCCTCGAATTGGACGACGCGCGCCTCGTCGCCCCCTCGGACGCCCAGATTGTCTGTGGAGGGTCCGAAGGCCGGATCGAGGGCGCGTTCGTGGCGGATCGCGCGACGGGCCGCGCGACCGGCGCCGGGAAAGACGTCACGTTCGAAGAGAAAGTCCTCTCGATGGAGGGGACGTTTGTGCTGGAGGAAAGGCCCGAAACGTCATCAACCGGGCAAGACGTCGTCCGGAGCCGGGCAGAGGGGAGTATCGCGGTGCTCGGCGTCGACTTTGCACCCGCACTCACCAGCCCGTCGCCGATTTTAGAATCCGCCACGACGGTCGCCCTTTGGTTGCTCGTTATGGGTGCGGTCTTGCTGGGTCTGAAAAACCTCGGCACCTTCGTGGGCGCATTCTATTCACGGTTCGGACGCGACCGGGTCCTGGACAACCCCAGCCGGGATCTTGTCTACCAGGCGGTCATGCAGAATCCCGGAATCGCGCTCTCACGCCTGACCCAGGTGACCCCTTATCACCTATCGACCGTGACCTATCACGTGCGAGTGCTCCAGCGCGTCGGATTGATCGGCACCCTTCGCCATGGTCGGTCGATCCGGGTCCTGCCCCGGACCATGATGACCAGCGCGACGCTGCCAAGACTGAAGCAGGTCTGGGACCCCCGCATCGCGTTCGTGGTGGACCAGGTCCACGCCGAACCCAAGGCCCTGAAGCAGGTCGTGCAAACGCTTTCCGCCAATTTTGCGATCACCGCCCAAGCTTCCTACGCAATCGTCAAGGGGGCGGTGGAGGCGAACCTGGTTCGAAGGACTGGTTCCGGAAAGGGGGTGATGGTCGAGTGCGTGCCGGAATCCTCCTAGCGTTGCTCGTCGCCGTCGCCGGTTGCACCGGGCCTTCCGCGAAGGAGT
>CAYVGY010000002.1:6176-54551 GCA_964451065.1 uncultured Halobacteriales archaeon | reverse complement strand
TGCGAGGCGGAGGATTGCGACGCATCCTCCGCCACGGGAGGCGCGCCGACCACCGAGCCCCCGGATCCGACGACGCCCCCGCCCGTCAACCCTGAACTGGGCGCCTTCGCGTTCGAGAACTGCACCGGAATCATTCTTGGGTTGGAGATTCCGACGGATGTGGCTCAAGGACACGTTCCGGACGATTTTGGCGCAGCGAGCAGCATTCCGTTCTTGGCCCACCTTGGCATCGACGCGTACCAATGCCCCCGCGTTGTTTTTGCCAACAAGACATACGAGAACGTCTCGACGCTCTGGTCCTACATGAACGTAGTGCCGGACAACGATTCTTGGGGGCCGGACGGCTTCTCCTACTACACCTACGATGTCCTCATCACCAACCAAACGCTCGCCGACGCCCTGGTCCTGGCCGGCACGAATGCTCAGGTCGCCACGTTTCAGCGAACAACGACACCCGTCGGCGCTGCAGAAAACCAGGAAGTTTTTCGCTTCGAAAGCGCGAACGGTTCCTTCGAAATCACCTACTCACGCGACAATGAGCCGCGGGATGGCAGCACTCGCTTCGATCGTTTCTTCTGGTTCGGCCAAGATGCCTATAATCGAGTCGACGTTGATCACGAGGACCTCCTCTACCAATTGTCGCTCGGCGGCTCCGGAATTCTGAAGATGACCGGAGGCAGTCGTTTCAAAGACGCGGCCGGGAACGATGCGATTCCGTTTCACGCGGAAACGGTCCGGACGCTGCAGTGGGTTGTGGAATCAAGAGCGAAAGTGTTCGAGGCATGACGTATGGTACTGAATGGCCGATTTGCGAAAGCCGCCGCGGTGATGATGGTGTTAGCCCTGCCAAGTCTATTGGTGTCAGGCGCTTCGGCGGTTGATCCTTCGCTCCTGGGTAACACTTTCACGTGCCTCTTCGCCCTGACGGAGATTACCAGGGAATCGACGGTGACGATGACGGATGATCCCCCGAATCTATCCGGCGTCTTCGATCCCTGGGACGGGTTCGAAATCCGCAGGGACCCATATTTGGCGGCCGCCTACTTCGATCACGTGGAGCATGTGACCACGAACGGCCAAATCACGAGCATCACCTACCTCGTGACGGGCGTTACGGAGCAAGTTGGCTGTGCGCTGACGAACATTCTGTGCCTCACGGAGCTTACGCAAGACGAAGCCTTGGTTTGGGCGCAGGAGGCATTGGCCGAAGCCTCGGGCGGCGAGCCCGAATCGATCTCCTTGCCACCGGGATGCGTACAACTTTCTCCGTAGGGCCCAGCCCGCCCTACGCGGGAGCGAAATCGACGAGCGCCTTGTTGAACGCGTCCGGCTCCTCCCAGAACGGACAGTGCCGGCTCCGGTCGAAGGCGGGCGCCTCGTGCCGTGGGAACACCTTGCGCCACTCGTCGGCCGCCTGCGGGAACCAGCCTTGGGACGGGAAGCAGAGTAGGGCCGGGACGTCGTAGAAGCGGCCGCGCGCGTCGCCTGCGCCCATCTGGCGGTACATCTCGCAGCCGGTGTCGGCCGAACACTTCTGGTTCTCCACGACCATCCACGCGAGGTCGTCCGCTGCGGGCGAGTTCGCGAACATGCGGCGGAAGAACCCGTCGAAGAACTTCGCGCGGTCGTGGTGGAGGCGGGCGCAGACCTTGGCGGGCACGGCGGGGTCTTCTTCGAAGCGCGGCGGGAAATCGATGAGGGCGACGCCGCGCAGGCCACTCTCCCCGTAGCGGTCCAGGTAACGCATCGTGATGCCGCCGCCCATGGACCAGCCGACGAGGACCACGTTTTCAAGGCGAAGGTGTTGCACTAATTCATGGGCGTCTTGCGCGAAGCGATCCATGGTGTGGGTGCCGGGTCGTGCCTCCGACGCGCCGCAGCCGCGCAGGTCCATGGCGATCGTTCGCCGCCCCATTCCTGGAAGGGCGTCGAGTTGTCGTTGGAAGAAACGGCCCGACATCATCCAGCCGTGGAGGAACACGAGCGCCGGGCCCGTGCCCTCATCCTCGAAGTGGATCCGGACCCCATCGGAGGCCGAGAACGTGGGCACGGCCGGGCCAATCGCCGGGGCCGCAAGTAGGTTGTGGTGGAGCCCATTCGTCGATGGGATTATTACCCCGCGAGCGCCCTGGTTCAGGCGTGCGCCGCCTCGTCCCCCTCCTATTCTTGGCCGCGATCCTCCCATGGGGCACGGGGGAGGCGGCGGCGGTCCCCGGCTACGCGACCGAGGACGTCATCATCCGGTCCCACGACGGCGTCGAACTGCGGGCCACCGTCTACGTCCCCGTCACGCCGGGCCCCCACGCCGGCGTGATCCTCACGCACGGCTTCGGCGCGGACCGGACCCAGATGGCCGACGCCGGCAAACATTTCGCCGAAAAGGGCTGGGTCGGGGTCGCGTACGACGCGCGCGGCTTCGGCCAGAGCGGCGGCTACGTCGAACTCGACGGCCCCAACGAAGTCGCCGACGTCCAGACCCTCGTCGACTTCCTGGCCGCCCGCACCGACACCCTGCTGGACGCCCAAGGCGACCCGCGCGTGGGAATGTTTGGGGGAAGCTACGGCGGAGCCATCCAACTCTTGGCGGCCGCCGCGGACCCTCGTATCGACGTCCTCGTGCCCCAGATCACCTGGAACGACCTCGTCTACTCGCTCTACCCCAACGAGGTCGTCAAGCAGGGATGGGTGACGGGCTTCTACGCTACGGGCCAAGCGTCCGGCTTCGGCGCCACGAGCGCGCACCCCAACGCGGGCGCGCTCGACCCCAAGATCACGGAGTACTTCGCGTACGTCTCGGCCCACGGCGAGCTCAACGCGGAGATCGTCGAGTTCCTCCGCGCCCGGTCACCCGCCACCGTGCTCGACCGCGTGAATGCGCCCGCGCTCCTCCTGCAAGGGTGGCGCGACACGCTCTTTACGACCAACGAGGCGTCGCGGACGTACGACGCCCTGCGTGACCGTGGCGTCCCTGCTCGCCTCATCCAATACTCCGGCGGCCACGGCTACGACGACGCGCTCGGCCGGTTCGAGGTCGACAAACTCAACGCCACCGTCGACGCCTGGTTCGACTACTGGCTCGACGGCGTCGGCAGCCCCGAGGAACTCTACGCCGCGCCCGTCGGATGGTGGGACATCCTCCACGACCTCCTCGTCGGCGAACAGGACTGGGGCGTCCCCGACGCGACCCCCACGACGCTCTACCTCGAATCCGGCACGGAGACCGCCGAAGGCCGCTTGACCTCCACGGCGCCAACGAGCGCGGGACGCGCGGTGGCCGGCGCGGGCGGCCTCACCAGCTACTCCGAGGTACCCTACTTCCAACCCTACCTGCCCTCCACGGCGACCGACGCTCCCGCCACCAGCGCCTCCTACGTCACGGAGCCTTTCTCGGAGACCACGTTGCTCGTGGGCGAGCCCCGACTCTCGCTCGCCGCCGTCGCCACGACGGATCCGCTCTTCATCTTTGCGAAGCTCTACGACGTGGATCCGGCGGGCGCTGCCCAACTCGTCTTCAACCAGGTCACGCCCCTGCGGCTGCGGGGCGCCGACACGAGCCTCAACACGCCTCGCCTCTACGAGCTTGAACTCACTGGCATCGCGCACTCGTTCGGCGTCGGCCACCGACTTCGCCTCGTGCTGGCCACCAGCGACCCCGCTTACGCCGCCAACCGCCAGGCGGCCGCCGTTGCCTTTCACCACGACGCGGTCGGAACGGCGCGTCTCGAGATTCCCATCTACTCCCTTGCGCGGGGAACCGACACCGATTCCCCCGCCCTGGACGAAGTCGCCGTCTCGTCCGAAGACGGCGTATGGAACGTCACGGTCCGGATCGGAGACGAAAACGGCGTGGCCTCCGCACACCTCTTCTGGCGCGCCGGCGACCGCGTCGGCGCCGCCGCCCCCCTGGGGCGCGACGGAGACCAGTTCTGGTTCCGGTTCAGCGCCCCCGACGACGCCCGCCTGCGCATCATGGCCGCGGATGCCACCGGAAACCATGGGGTCACCGATTCGCGACCGTTGGTCGGCGATGAGATTCCTTCGCCCGGCGAAGTCATCCCCGGGGCGGGCTTCCTTCTCGCGCTTGCGTCCCTTGGAGCGGGCCTGGCCCTGCGCCGGCGGCGGTAGCCACCGATACGCTTATGTGGAAGCCCAGATAACGAAGCCTTCCTTCGAGGAATCCGATGCCCCGTCAAAGCCCCGCCATCTTTGGTGCCCGGTTCTGCACGACCTGCGGAAAGCGGCAGCGCAGCGTGAACCACGTCTGCCAGCCCAGCGCCATCGAGAAGTTCCACACGCTGCAGGCGTGGCAGAAGCGCTCCAAGGCCGCCTCGCAGCCCGCCAAGACGGGGAAGAAGTAGTCGCCGGCTTATTCTTCCGGCGCTGGGATCTGGCACATCCAGTCTCCCGCTCCAAAGGAACTTTCCCGGCAGCGGTTGGGTCCGGCGGGATCCCAGGTGTAGCAGTTACAGTCGATGCAGTTGGCGCAATCTTCGCCGAGAGCGGGCTCGCAGCTGCCGTTGCCGCAGGGACCGTTCGGCCAATGACCCCAACGGTAGCAGTCAGGGCAGGACGTCTGCGACTCCAACGGATACTCACAGACGCCGTCGCCGCACCGGCAGTCGAAGGGGCAGGTCAGCGAGCTCTCGTGCGGCCAGTCGCAATGGCCGTCGCCGCAGACGATTCCACTCGGGTCGCCGCCGTCGTCCGCCAGGCGGAAGCAGGCTTGCCAAGCGGTTTCCGCCTCAACATTGGGGGGTGGGAGGACATCAACGGAGGGTGCCGAGCTTTCCCATGCGGGGACCCCGGACCCCGAGTGGGCTCCAACGCCCGTCGATACCAAGACAGCCAAACACGCCGACAATGCCAACCTCACCGTAGCCACCGCCCAACCGGCATTCGCATTCGGCCTCAAGAATTCCTGGGAGGCCGTGGGTCGCCCGCCCTCCTAGAAGACTCGGTTCCATTGGTCCTGGAGCCACTCGACGGAGTAGCCTCCCGCCCAGACCAGGAACGAGACCCACAGCACCGTCCCGAGGAAGACGGCGCCGAGCGCGATCCGCGTGTGCATGCCTGTGAGTTTGCCCAACAGGAATCCGGCGATGATGCCGCTGCTGAAGGGCAGGAAGACGAAGACGACGAGCGCCGTGTAATGGAACTTGCGCACCCAGTGGTGGCGGTCGTAGATGCTGCGGGCGCGCACCTCCTGGCGGCGGACGAACTTGTCGAACCGGTCCCATCTTCGCAGAAGGTCGATGTTGCGCGCGAACCAGACGAGCGCGAAGAACTGGACCCACAGCGTGACCGCCCATACGACGTGCCATTTGAGGTTGAGGCCGAGGCCGATCACGATGGCGAAGTCCATCGCGAACGGGACGAGCCATGCGAAGGACCAGATGGTGCCGAAGAGGCCAGGGAAGAAGATGGCGAAGAGGATGACGGGGACAAACGCGCACACGAGGGGGAGCGTGAACCCTACCCAGGGGGGAATGTCGTCCTCGAACCAGCGCCACAGCCGGGCGAACGGCGATCGAGGCGACGGGTCCGGCACGGGCGCAGGCGGTCGCCAGTGCGCGTGGATCCGTTCGGCGATCTTGTGGCGGAGCTCACCCGTGGTCACGGAGGAACGCGCGCGGCAGGAACGGACCCCTTGAAAAAGGCGTCCGTTGGCTGCGGGGCTGGCTCGGCGCGGAGCGCTCAGGGCAGCGGGAGGCCACCGGCCACCGTCGAATCATACCGGACGTCGCTGTCGATGGCGGGTGTGCCGCGGCCCTGGTCGTGGGGAACGCCGATCAAGGCGGTCCCTTGGCAGGAGGCGCCCAGGGCGTCCGTAGCTTGGAAGGCGAATTCGTACACGCGGCCGTCGCCCGGCGCCCGCGGAGAACCGCTTCGCTCCGCGCGCAGCTGGGCGATGGGGGTCCCGACGCCGTCACCGTCCCGCTCCGTGGCACCGTCGCCGCTGGCATCCGTAGGTTCGTCCTGGCGGATCCAGAGGACGCGGACCGAGACGGGATCCCCCTCGGGGTCCCGCACGAGCGAGAGGTCGATGGCGACCATCCCGTGGTTGGGGGGCCATAGCTCGTCGGGGACCTCGAGGGTGCTGCAGTCAGGGGGAGCGTTGGGGGGCGCCGCCGGGACGCGCAGGACGATTTCGCGTTCGTCGTTGCACGTGATGAGGGCGGGGACCCGGTCGGCCTCCGGCGGCGTCGAGGGCGCGTCGTTGGCGCCCACGAAGACGGTTCCAACGAGGAGCTTGTCGAAGCGGATCGAGGAGAGGACGTCGGTGGCGTGCCCGAGCGGCGAACCGTCGGAGGCGCGGACGTCGATCTCGAAGGGGCGCGTGTTGGGGGAGCCGTCGTCGGTCACGATGCGCACCACGAGGGACCCGGCGCCCGCGGTGTCCCACGCGGCGTAAATCGCGCGGTCGACGCTCGGGCCTTTGGCGAGCAAGTAGTGGCCGTTGAGGCCGGACACGACAGCGCGCCAGGGCCCGGCCGCCGCTGCAGGGACGGAGGCCACGCCCCCGATGGTGGTGGAGGCTCGCACGACGCCGCCGGGGTCCACCAGGTCGAGGCGGCCGCGCGTCGCCGTGGCCTCGGGCGCTGGTACGAAGCCGACGCCCAGCGTTTCGCCGGCGTCGGCGTGGACCCGCCAGCGAGTGTCCTCGGATTCGGCCTGGGGCGGGAGGGGACCGGAGCTGCCGACCAAGGCGGCTCCCCGCACCGACAATTGATAGTGGCGCGCCGTAGGGAACCCTGCATCGGGGAGGTTGCGAACCTCGACACGGTAGACCGCCTCGGCCAGGGGAAGCGGCTCTGCGAGGACCGGCGCGGCGAGCGAACCGTCTGCCGGGTAACGGACCTCGTTGCCCGCCAGAAACGCGCCGAAGGGGCTCCAAAGGGACCCCTGGAGCCGGCCCGACTCGGCGGCGTTCACCGAGACGGCGGTGAGGAAGATTTCCAGCGGCCGGACGCCGTTGGCGAGCGCCCACCACGTCTGCACGGGGCTGCGGACGGGATCCTGGACCATGTAGAGGGGCAAGCAGATGGCGGCGGCCGGGTCTGGTCCCCCGTCGTCGAAAAGGAACGGTGTCGAAGGCGGGGCTCCCGGATGTGGAATCATCGCAAGCGCGGGCGCCCCCATCCAAAGGGACGCAACCCAAAATATGGAGAACCCAAGGCCATTCTGTTGAGGGCGCGTGTGGTGTGAGGTTGACGACGCCATGACCCGAGGCCTCCCTTCCTTGCGTGTTCGCGCCGTGGTGTATTAACGTTCGACGTGACCGGAAGGAGGGCGGTTTGGGGAGCGGGGTTCGCGCCGTGGAGGGCGTTCGCGCTGCGGTCGTGCTTCGGGGCCATGAAACTTTCGCGTCGCCTTTTTCTCGAATCCAGAAACGCCGATACTTGCGACGCCCGGCGGGCATGGCGGCGGTTACCTTTCTTTTGGCCAGGTTACATGTTCAGGGGTTGACGCGGGAGCGCCGAAACTGTTTTTTTTGCGTGAGCGGTTGATGTTGTTCATGGCCGAAAATCTACAGCCCGTCTACGTCAACAACGAGCGGATTCGCCTAGAGGGTGACCCCAAACCGAACGTCGCCAAGGTGATCGAGTGCTGCGGGAAGCAGGCCGCCCGCGTGGAAGTCTTCCGCCTAGCCAACCGACAAGACCAGTATGGCCAAAAGCTCACGGTGGAGGACATCATCGACCGCACCATCGAGGCCGATCCGGTCTTCCTGAAACTCCTCGAGAAGGAGTCCGCGAAGGAGGCTCCGCCCACGGGTCCGAGCGCTGGCCGGGAAAGCCCCATGCGGACGGCCGGCATGGCCCCCCCGCAAGGCGCGCCGCCGGCCGGTCCACAACCGCCCCAGCCGGGCGCCACGCCTACGCCGGCGGGGACGCCGGAGAAAGAGGAGATGGGCGGCAAACCCAGGACCAAGCGGACGGACGGCACGGGAAGCCCGGAAACCAAGTCTTGAGCCGGCACCGCCGCCCCCGACCGCTTGCTCGGTTCGTGGACGAGACGCCAACGCATTAATCCGCGTCGCCTCCTTCGCGGGCCGCCCCGTGAAGCCCGCACCGGACCTTAGCGAAACGCCCGCGCGCCAACAGGCGGGCCCTGGACTCGTCATCCAGACGCGTGGCCTCGAGCGCGTCTACGGTTCGGGCGACGTCCAGCAGGCGGCGCTGCGCGGCGTCGACTTCGAGGTCGCCCGCGGCGAGATGGTCGCCATCATGGGGCCGAGCGGCTGCGGGAAGACGACGCTGCTCAACTGCATCTCCGGCCTCGACACGCCCACCGCGGGCGAAGTGTTCCTGGCGGGCAAGTCGCTGCGAGAACTCCACGAGCCCGACCTGACGCGTCACCGGGCCCGGTCGGCCGGGTTCATCTTCCAGGCCTACAACCTGATTCCGGTGCTCACCGTCGAAGAGAACGTCATGCTCCCGCTTCTTACGCGCGATGTCAGCGAGTCCAAGGCCCGCCCCATCGCCCGCGCCGTCTTGGACCAACTCGGCCTTGCCGGTTTCGAGGACCGCCTTCCCCAGGAGCTTTCCGGCGGCGAACAACAGCGCGTGGCCATCGCCCGCGCCCTCGCCCCCAACCCGGCCGTCATCTTCGCCGACGAGCCGACGGGGAACCTGGACGCCGCCCGCGCCCGAAGCCTCCTCGACCTCATCGCGCAGGCCAACCGCGAACGTGGACAGACGTTCGTCATCGTCACCCACGACGCGGAGGTCGCGGGTCGCTGCGGGCGGATCGTCCGCATGCAGGACGGTCGGATTCTTCCGCCCTAGCCCACGCACGACTGCCCTGGATTCTCGCACGAAATCGGCAATTCCACCACGACGTCGGACAAAGCGACCTCGCCGTGGACGGTGCTCCCGGGGTTGGCGAAACGCGTGTGCGCGCCCTGGAGGACCAGGCGGACGGCGTCGCCCGGTTGAAGGTGGATGGCCACGGCCTCCAGGTTCAGGGTGAACGGCGCCTCCTCGAGGGGCCCGAAGAAGCGCTGCGGCGTCACTTGGCCGTTGGCGATGCGGGCGCCACCTTCCGCCCCCGCGACCTCCAGACTCCAGAAGACCGTCGCGTCAGGGTCGACGGTGGTCGCGTTTCCCCGAAGCGTCGCCCCGCCGAGAATCCTCGATTCGGCCGTCGCGGTCCAGAGAGGCGCTGCGACCCGGTCGGTGGCGTTGCCGGACAGCACGCGCAGGTCCACCACCGAGGCCTCCACGGGGCGGGACGCGACGACGGGAAACGAGGGAGCCGTGACGGTCGTGCCATCCTCTAGCGCAAGGCAAACGTCCGGCGCCGACGGCTGCGGTTGGCCCAAGAGGTATTGCTTGTGCCAAGCCAACGTCAATTCACGCGGGTCGCCGCAGGGATACTGGCCGGCGACCCGCGCCGGAAGGCCCGCCTCGCTCGCGTTGAGCCCCGCCGGTCCCCCCAGCGTGTGACCGCCCAAGTGCGTCACGAGCCGCACGGGAGCTCCCGCGGCACGCACCATTTCATAGGTCGCGAAGGCCTCTTCTGGGCCGAAGAGCGTGTCACCGATTCCTTGGATGAGGAGCGTGGGGACGCGGACCGCGCCTGGGTACGCCGACGCGCTGCTGGCGCGGAAGGAGGCGGCGAGGTCGTCTTCTCCCGTGGGAATCCCGTCAGGCAACTCGCTCGTCATGCGGATCTGGAGGAAGCCCGCCTCGAGATCGGGATGAAGACGCGCGAGGAGCGCGGCGGACGTGCCGAGCACCTCGATCCAGGCCATCTTGGGCACGCCGTTGGGCGCCAACGCCCTGAGCAGATCGTTCCACGTGTTCATCGGTGCGATGGCGTCGAGCCGCGGGTCGAGGGCCGCCGTCAACAGCTGGTAGCCGCCGCCGTAGCTGTCGCCGATGGCGCCCAGAACCGGGTCGCCGGGGGCTTCCAGTTTGACCCACGGCAGGCCGGCCACGTAGTCGATGACGGCGAGCACGTCGCGGACCTCGTACTCGACGCTGTCGAGGCGCGATTCGCTGGTCTCGCGGGCGTCCCCATGGCCCCGCATGTCGATGCTGACGACGGCGAGCCCGGCCGTCGTGTAGTCGCGGAACGCGGCGTCCCGGGTGGCGCGGCTGGCGGCCCAACCATGGCTGTGGAGCACGACCGGCACGGGGTCCTCGGCGGACGCCGACCGCGGACGGTAAATGGTGATGGGGACGCGGTGGCCGTCGAAGGACTCCACCGACGCGAACTCAGCCTCCCGGTATCCTCCCGAGGCGAGGTCCCCCACGAAGAAGTGGTAGGCCAGGACCAAGAGGACGATGCCGGCGACGCCGAAGGCACAGACTTGGACCCACCGTGGGACGTGGGCGCGGCGCCAAGCCATCGGCTCCCGATTCCGACGCCGCTGCATAAAAGATTTGGCGTGCAGCCCCGAACGCGCTTTCCGCGACGAAACCGTGACGGCCGGCGCGGACGAGACCCGCGAATCGCTTAATGCCGCGGCCCCGTTGCGGGGTCAGCCATCACCACCATGGATCGTTTTGCCCGCGCCCCCATGCTCGTCCGCCTCGCGGGCCGGTACGCGCGGCGCCACCGGGGCCAAACCACCCGCGCCGTGCTCGGGCTCATCGTCGTCGCGCTCGTCCTCACGGTCGGCGTCGGTCTGGGAGATTCCGTCGAGTCCTCATTCGAAGAATCCGTCCGCGCCCAATACGGACCCGTGGACGTCATCCTACGGTCCCCGACCGCCTTCAACGCGTCCATCGCCGAAATCGTGCCCACGCTCCAGGGCGTTGCAGGGTACGGCGTCGTCGGAGGACCCACCATCGTCGTCTCGGCCTCCGTGAGCGACCTCTCGAGCCGCCGCGCGGAAGCGTCCGCCACCGTGCGCGGCGTCGGTCCCCGCGAAGACGAGGAGCTCGGGCCTCTCCCCGGCGGCGCGCCCGACCCCGGCCCGGGTCAAGTCGTCCTGGCCCAGTCGCTGGCGGAGCGCCTCGGGGCCCGCCTGGGGGACGACCTGCTCCTGCGGGCGCAAACGCCGGGCGCCAACGAGACCCTCGGGCTCAAGACAAAGGTCCAGGCCGGAAACCTGGGAGCCCCTGGACCTGGCTCCAACGTCTCCTTCTCCGTGGAGCCCGCCGCGCTCGGGTTCTATGCCTTCGTCCGGTGGGAGGCGATGGGCGGCCCCGCCAACGTCACCGCCGTGGGGCCGTCCGGGCAGACCCACACGAACACGAGCCGACTCCCGCCCGCCCAAATCCTGATCGAGGAGGGCCTGGAGCCCGGGAACTGGACCCTCCGCGTCGAGGGAGCCCTCCCCGTCCCCTTCGAGGCCACAATCACGGTGGGGTATCCACCACCCAGCCTCAACGGCACCATCTCCGCCTTCCAAGCCCGCGTCTCGGCGATCGTGCCCGACGAAGGTCGCGCCGCCGTAAGCTCCCGGCCCGTCGCCCTCGTCCCCCTGGCCGACCTCCAGGCCGCCCTCAACATGACCGGCAAGGCCACCAACGGCTACTACCACGTCGCGACCGACGCCGTCGGAGCCGCCGACGCCATCGACGCCGCCCTCCACAACCGCACCCTCGACGCCGACGCCGCCCAAGACCACGCCCTCGAGCACACCCGCGAACTCGCCACGGACCTCACCGGCTTCCTCATCGTCATGAGCGGTTTCACCCTCGTCGCCAGCGTCCTCCTCGCCTACGCCCTCTTCAGCTCCCTTGTCGAAGAACGGCGCGCCGAACTCGGCATCGCCCGCGCCCTCGGCTTCACGCGGCTCCAAGTCGCCGGCTCGATGATCATCGAAGCCTCCCTCTACGCCGTCCTGGCCGCGTTGGCAGGCCTCCTCCTCGGCATCCTTGTCGTCTGGGGACTCCTCGAAACCATGGAAGCCCTCTCGTTCGGACGACGAGGCGCCCCGCTCCTGCTCCACTTCGAACCCTGGTCCCTCCCCACGGCCTTCCTCGGCGGCGTCCTCCTCCCCGTCGTCACCATCGCCATCGGCACGTTCCGGTTCGCGCGCCTTGATCCCGCCCGCGCCATCCGCGGTGCGCCCGAAGACGTCCGCCTGCGTCGCACCGCCGCCCTCGCCGGCGGCGCGCTGGTCCTCCTCCTGGGACTCGCCCTAGTTCTTGATCCCATCTGGCGGCTCGTGGGCGCCGGCATCGCCGCCGCCGGCGGCGCCCTCATCCTGCACGCGCTCGGCCGCCGACTCCTGGCCGTCGCCGCTCTACTCGCGGGCTGCGCCTACACCATCTGGAGCCTCTACACGTTCACCGCCTGGCCCCCCGGCCGCCGCGAACTCGAACCCATCTTCAACATGGCCCGCGGCCTCGTCATCACGCTCCTCCTCTGCGGCGTCGTGTTCGCCTCCCGCCGCCCCTTCCAGGTCGTCGGACAGGCCCTCCAACGCATCCGAGGACTCGGCCGGGCCGCCTTCGTCGGCGTCCGCTACCTCACCGGCCGCCGCGTCACCGCCGGCCTCACCGCCGCCATGGTCGCCGTCGTGGCCCTCGTCATCACCGTGGTCGCCACCCTCGCCATCGCCTTCGCCGGCTCCCTCAAGACCGACGAAGCCGGCTACGAGGTCCTCGGCCAGGGCGCCTTCCCCATGACCAGTTTCCCGGCGCCCCTCGCCCCCGAGGACAACGCCTCCATCGAACGCGTCGACTTCATGGTCTTCCACCGCGCACTGCGCCCCCTGTCCGCCGTCGTCGACGGGAGCGAGACCGAGGTCCGCAGAGGCGTCCTGCGAACCTTCGTCGGCGTGACGCCCGGCTTCGCCGAGGCCAACGAGTACATCCTCGAGGCCCGCGCCGCCCGGTACGCCTCCGATCGGGAAGCGTGGGACGCCGTGGCCCGCGGCGAAGCCCTCCTGGCCCCCGCCTGGTACTTCGACCCCGGCGAACTCCACCTTGGCTCGACCATCGAGATCAAGACTTTCACCGGCACATCGAGGACGTACATCGTCGCGGGGGGCATCCACGAACCGCTGCGGAGCGCGCTCTTCATCGCCCAAGACCACGTCCGCGCGCTGGGTTTCCCCCAGACCACCATCGTCTTCGTTCGGGCAGCGCCCGGGGCCGACCCCGATGCCTTGGCGCACCGCCTCACCGACGCCTACGACGACCACGGCCTGGTCTTCGAGAGCATCCCGGAGGAAGCCCGCCAAGCCTCCATCATCATCCAACAGACCATCCTCGTCCTCGAAGGATTCCTCGCGCTGGGCGTCCTGGTCGGCATCGCCGCCACCAGCTTCCTGGCGGCGCGCGCCGTCAAGGAACGCATCCGCGACATTGGCACCCTGCGCGCCCTGGGGTACGAGCCCAACCAGGTCGGTCGCGCCTTCCTCCTCGAGTCCGTCGTCGTCTGCGCCATCGGGGCAATCCTCGGCACGACGGCCGGACTCATCGTCTCCCACAGTGTCTGGTGGCACGAGCTGCGCCCCGACCAGATCCCGTTCTCCGCCCCGACCCTCATCCTCTCCCTCTACGTCGCTTTCGTGCTGGTCCTGGGCGGATTGGCGGCGCGCGGTCCCTCGAGGCGAGCGGCCGCCATCGACCCCGCGGTTTCCCTACGCCACGTGGAATGACGTCACCGGCGGCCGTCGCCCGTGGGCGTCGGACTCGACGTGCCGGCCGTGGCGGTCACGCCCGTCGTGGCATTCGTCGCGTCGGTCGGTGACATGCCTCCGCCCGGGGGCGTGGTCGTGCCCAAGGGCTGCGTGGGCGCCCGGCCGTCGGGCGGTTCCATCCCGGGGCCGTAGAACACGACGTAACCGGTGGCCGCAATCATGCCCAGCGCCAACCCGCCCAGGACGATGGCGCTCATCGCGCGGTACATGGTCCTGACCCTGGCTCCATGTTATTTCTCGTCCACGTGACCTCGAGGAAAGCCGCGCGGCGTGCGTCGGCGCCTGCGAATTCTTAAGGCCCTCGCGCGTGCCGCGGCGCCATGAACTTCCTCAAGCCCGCCGACGGCCCCGATGTCGTCTACGAGTTCTTCGCGCCCTTCGCCCACGTCGAGGGGCGGTACGAATGGTGCAGGATCCGCGGTCCCACGCACGGCGTGTTCGACTGCTTCATCGCTCTCAGCTTTTCGCCCGTGGTCGTCTACGTCAATTCGGAGGACGGGAGCCGTTTCATGGCGGAGCGCTACCCGGAGGCCCGCGCCGTGCGCGTTCGCGCGGAGCAACTTCGTCTCACGGAGTCCAGCGACGGCCGTCAGGTCCGCGGCGAACTGGACGCGACCGAAGGCCCCCTGCGGCAGGTTCGGCTCGTGTTCGCCGCGCGACCGTCCGGCCCACCCCGAAACGTCGCCTACGGCGGAGAAGGCAAGCCGGTCTGGGGGAGTGGCTCGTGGACCTGCTGGGGCGTCGACCTCGTCCTGGACGCTTTCGTCGACGGCTTCGTGGAATCTGCGGGCGGCCGCGAAGAATTCCGCGCGGCCCGTGGGCTCCTCACGCTGGGGAGCTTTGGGCGAATCGCGCCGCTGCCGAAGCTGGCCCCGCCCACCCGATAGTCGCCACCGGTCGAGGACGGATCTACGAGAATTGGCGGACGAGCAGGGTCACCAAGAACCAGAGGACCCAGGCGACGAGGCCGATGATGGCGCCCTTGATCCAGGCGGTGCGGAAGAACAGGGCGGCGACGAGGGCCCATGCGGCCACCGCGAGCCCGAGGCCGAGGGGTACGGCGCCAACGTAGAAGAGGACGGCGCCGGCGGCCAAACTTCCAATGGCCGCGGTGAGGATGGACGCGATGATGGAGGAACGGTCGAGCACGAACCGCGCGGCGAAGTAGATGAAGACGCTCGTGAGGAGAATCGAAACGAGGGCGGAGACGACCTCGCGCTGCGAGATGGTTTCGGGCATGGGTCGGGAAACGGCCCCCTGCGGGATAAATTGGACGTTGCGCGGTAGCGTCTACGCCGTGAATCGTCGGCCGAACGCGCGTCCGTTCCTGGCGTCGGCCGTCCAGGACGCGCCCGCCGGCGGGCCATCGTCGGCGCCGGTCGGCAGGTCGGGGCACGCTTCGTCGAGCAGCGACGGGTTGATCGTGGGTGGGGGGACGCGTTGCAGGCTGGCCTGCTCGTAGGCATAGGCGTAAGCGAGCAGGCTTTCTTCGCTCCAGGCGGGACCGAAGAAGCTGAGGCCTTGGGGCTCACGGCCGTTATACCCGGCGGGCACGACGACGGTCGGGTAGCCGGCGGCGGCGCCGAGGCCCGTGAAGGGGGCGTTGTGGCCGACGATGGCCACGACGTCGTTGCGCTCGAAGAAGTCGTCGGCGAGGGCGCGGTTGGCGGCGATGACTGGGAGGGCGGCGACGTCGGCCAGGGGCCCGACGCCGGGCGTCGCGTCGGAGGCGATGAGGAGGTCCTGCCCGTACTTGACGCGATCGGGGTGGTCTTGGTTGTAGAGGATGATCTCGTCGAGGTTGCGCACCGGAAGGCCCGGGCCGGCCTCCTGGGCGAGATACCAGTTGATTCCGTACTTGAACTCATTCGGGATGAGGCCGATCTCGGCGAGGCTGATCGCGTCCAAGTCACGCGAGTCGACGGGAACGAGCACGGCTCCCAGGCTTTCCAGGTCGTCCAACGCCCGTTGGAAGATGGGACTGTTGTTGGGTTGGTACCCGAGGCGGACGCCTTCGAGGGCGTCGCGGTAGAGAGCGGCCGCGTAGTCGTTCTTGGGTGGGAGGTGGTTCGGGCCGGCGGCCGTGGCAGCGTCGCGTTCGTCGGGGCCCGCGATGGCGCCAAGGACGAGGGCGACGTCGAGGACGTTGCGTCCCATGGGTCCGGGCGTATCGAAGTTGCCGGCCAGCGGGATGACGCCGGCGTCGCGCAGGCGTGCCGTCAGGGTGGCGTCGAGGGGCGGCACGTTCTTCTCCAGGGCGATGGAGCCGGCGGTCGTGGGTTGGTCGACCGTGCCTATGTTGTCTTTGAGGAGGATCGGGACGCCGTGGAGGGGACCGCGGACCGAACCATTGGCGCGTTCTTGGTCGAGTCGGGCCGCCTGGGCCAGGGCGTCGGGGTGGATGGCCTGGATGGAATTGAGGAGCGGACCCGCGTTGTCGAACGCTTCGATCCGGGCCATGTAGGCCTTGACGAGGGCGACGCTCGTGAGGTTGCCGTCGGCGAATTCGCGTTGGAGGTCGAGGATGTCGGCTTGCTGTAGATCGACCGTGGTGACCGTGTTGAGGCAGATGGCGTCACCGGGCGGCACGGCGTCGCCATCGGGTGCCACGTCCGCGGGGTCGGATCCGGTAAGGCAGCCCGCCGCCAGGATCAACGGCAGGAACGTGCCCAAGAGTCGCCGAAGCGATACGCCACGTGTCGTCTCCGCCACCGGCGTTCCCAGGCGCTGGAGGCGTTATGAAGCTGTCGTCGGCCGACCGTGGAGTGCTCCGGCGACTGTCCAGGATTCAGCAACGCATCAGGCCGCGCGAACGATGGTGACTCGATCCAATAGCAGGTTGCGGTCCGCGGGCGGCGCGTACGCGTCGTTGGTAAACTGGAGTCCCACGGTCCGCGTTCCGGCCGTGGGTTGGCTCCATCGTACGGTCGTGTCGCTCCAGGCGCCGGCTCCGGGATCGGCGGTCCCGAGCCGTTGGTCGTCGAGCCAGGCCTCCATGTGGGGGGCGACGTTGTTCATGAGTTGGCCCATGGCGCGCACCCGCAGCTCGTAGGTGCCGGCGGCGGGGAGTTGGATGGGTTGGCTGATGCGGCTGTTGGACCAAAGGTTCCATCGGAGTCCGCCGGAGGCGGCGGAGTCGCCTTGGGCGCCTCCGACAGGCTTGGTCGCGAAGCGCTCGGCCTCGAAGCTGGCCGCCCAGGAGGACGTGGACGAGGCGGTCGTGGAGGCGCCGGCCGCGCTCGCTGCGCCTTCTTTCCACTTGGTCCACGCGGGCTTGGCTCGGCCGTCGGACCAGGCCAGGCCCCAGTGGCGTTCCGCCTCGCCGAAGTATTCGGCGGTCGGGGCGGACGGGTTGTCCTTGAAGGAGCGCCAGACGAGGCCCATCACGCCTGCGGCCCGGAACTCGTCGATGCGGCGGAAGAAGTCGCCGACGACGGTGGCTTGGTGGTTGAGGTAGTCCGGCTCCCAGTGGCTGCTGGCTCCGATGTCCGTAAGAAGGACCGGTTTCCCGAATCGGTTCCGCAGTTCGCGGGCGCCATCGAGCGAGGCCTGGACGATGCCAAGATAGCTCGACAGCGAGTCGCGCGTCGGCGCGCGTAGGCCTTGGAGACCGGCGTAGTGGCTCGCGGCCATGGCCCGGTCGAACGTGGCCCAGGCGGCGCGGTCCCAATTCCCGAATCCCACCGCGATGCGCGCGCCCCCGTAAGCGTTGCGGACCTGCCATGCCTTGTCGGCCAGGTAGCCGTCGAGGGGCTCGTACCTTGAGGCGCCGTTTTTGTTGAACTCGGTCTCGAGCACCACGATGGCAGGGGCGCCGCCCATCCGGTTTCGGAGGTGGTCGCCGAGTTCGCGGGCCAGCTGGTCCCATCCGGCGCGTGACTTCCACGCGTTCTGGATGGTCGACCAGCAGCCGTTCTCGAGGCACGTCGGTGAGATGTCGTTGCCCCAGTAGTAAAACTGGACTACGGGTGTCACGCCGGCCGCCCGGGCGCGGTCGAACAAGGCGTCGACGCCGCCCCATCCCGACTTGAGCGTCCAAGCTCCAACCCATACCATGCCGAGTTGGGGTCGGGCCCCGTTGGTGGCCTGGGCGTCGATCGACCCGAGGTCCATGCCGAGCGCGATCGGCGTCGTCGCAGCGGTCGTCGGTGACGGAAGGTTCAGGACGGTGAGTCCCAGAACGATCCAGAGCGTACGCTGGGCGTGTATCAAACGAGATCCCTCCTCGTGGGTCCCTATGGACAGGGACCCGCGGGAACGATACCAGAACCCGGTAAAACGCTTCACGTGACGATTGTTCCTCGGTCGGTTCGGAGTCGATGCGGACAGGACTCGCGGTTCGGCGGCCGTCGTCGCAGGCCCGCGGATTCCACGCCGCCCTGACTATCCTGTAGACCAAAATCTACATACCATATGTCGATATACGTCTACATGTGGCGGAACAAGACGGGGCCGTCTTGCAGCGCCGCCTGCAGATGCTCAACGGCTCCGAAGCCGAAAGGAAGGCGAAGGAGTGTCGTGCCGCAATCCAGGCGCTGAACCGCGACGCCGCCTTCCGGTCCGTCCTGGCGGCGTCCAAGGTCTTGGCCGACGGGACACGGCTCCTGGCGGCCGCCCTCCTCAAGCGCAAAGGCGAACTCTGTGCCTGCGAGATCCAGGCCGCCCTCGGCGTCACGCATGCGACCGTGAGTCACCACATGGACCTGCTCTTGGCTGCCGGCTTCGTCGAAGCCGAAAAACGGGGACGGTGGATGCATTACCGGCTCGCGCCCCCCGCCCGCCTCCGAATCCCCTGACGGCGTGAACCCCATGCACCCGCTCAATCGAACCGCGCCGGGCACGAGCCCACGAGGCACCGTCGCCAAGATCCGCCCCGCACGGCCCGAGGACGCGGCGGCTGTCCTGTCCCTCCTCCAGGCGGAGGAACACCTCGAGGCCCTCTTCGAATCGTCGGAATTCTGGGTCGCAGAATCGGATGAAGGCGTCGTCGCATGCGCCCGGCTCAAGCCGCTGGACGCGACGTCCGCGGAATTGGCCAGCGTCGCCGTCACGTCGACCGAGCGACGACGACGCCTCGGGTCCACCTTGGTCTCTTCGATTCTGGTCAACGCGCCGCCCACCGTCTATGCCCTCGCGTTGGCTCCTGCTTTCTTTGAACGCCTTGGCTTCGCGCCGATCCCCGAAACCCGGCTTCCCCCCGTCCTCCTCGGGAAAGCCCATGGCATGTGCAAGTCCACCGGCTTTGTTCCCATGGCCCTGCAACCCCGCAAGACCCCGTAGCCGACCGGCAAGACCGCCGGGCTCGGAATCCGCCCGTACGCTCCCGCCGCCGTTCACGTTCTGCGTCCGGGGCTCGCGGGGACCACCACGGCCGGCCCGACGGCACAGGGACGGAAGGACGGATGACGAAGGCGCCACAAGGCTTAAAGCCAATCACGGCGCCCGGGGCCCCATGTTCTCTGTCCGGGCCCTGCCCGCCGCGGCACTGCTGCTCTTCGTCACCTTCGCCGGTTGCATCTCCGGAGACGACGAAGGCACGCCGGACGTCCTCCCGCCCGCCGACCCCCTCCCGCCCCTTCGCAGCATCACCAACATCACGGTCGAGAATTTGCTCTCGTTTGCTGAATCGGTCGTGACGCCCGCTCAAGGCGTGTTGGATGACCTGTACGAGCCGACCATCGAAGTGTCCGACACGGGCGCCATCTACGTGGCCGGCCACGTCATCGAGGCCGCGACGACCGGGACGCCCGCCTACTACAGCACGGACGACGGCAAGACGTGGGCCCCGCTTCCTTTCCTCGCATCGCTCCAGGCGCCCCCTCCTGCCCAAGGCTCCCAGCCCCCGCCCGGCGACGAGGGCTTCATCGTCGCGGGCGACGACGGCCGCGCCTGGATGGCCGACATCTACGCGGCCGGGTTCACCGTGAGCGGCTGGTGCAACGACGGGGCCGAGCTCTGCTACGACAACCGCTATGCGTACGACCGCGTGGCGGACGCCACGAAACCGTGCCTCGACCCTGCCGCGGACCGACCCCCGGTTAGCCTCAACGATCGCCCCTGGGCCGCCTACGCCGACGGCACGCTCCTTCTCGTCAACAATCCCGGCGGCGGCCCGATGCAGATCGGCGTCATGGACGTGCCCCCCGCCGCGCCGGTTGGACTCTTTGACCCCGTGACGGGGCCGACCTGGAACCTGTGCGCAAGCCCCGAGGGCTGGATTCCCGGCATCCCGGCCATGCGCAAGGACGGCTTCTTCGCCGTGCCCCAGATGGCGGGGGCGGGGAACGAGAGGCGTCTCACGCTCACGACCGGCAACAAGGCCGACATCTTCGAAGTCAAGAACCAGGAGATTTTCAAGGTCACTTCGGGCTACGGCGGCACTAGCAACGGCGGCCGCACCGCGTTCGATGCCGACGGAACCCTCTACGTGGGCGCCTACAACAATACGCGCTACGACCCCGACGCCGGCGACAAGCTCAAGGACGTACAGGGACGGTTCATCCTGGCCACCAGCGCGGACAACGCGACCTCCTTCGTCAACGTGACGTTCGAGACAGGCTCCCCCGTCCGCTCCCTGTACCTGGATAGTAACCCCTACGGGCCCGGCGCGCTCCTTTCCTGGTCCCAGCTCACCGAGGACCAAACTGGAAGCGATTGGTACGTGGCCCACGTCTACACGGGGCCCCACGGAGAGCCGGTGCTCGAGAACGTGACCCGAGCCGTGGAGGATGGGCCGCATTCGGCCGCCCACGTCATGGGGGCCGGGGTCGGCCCCGATGGGCGCGCTTACTTCGTGACCTTCGACGGTGGGACCCTCACCACGTATACGGGCAGCACGCCAATCAGTGTGTGGATCCAACAGACCGGGCCGAAACTCCCCGTGTCCTGATTGGGCTACCGGACGACGAAGTCGCCCCTCATCCCGAACCCTTCGTGCTGCGGGACGTCGCAGACGTACGTGTAGGTCCCAGGCGCGGGAGCGTCGAACTCGATGGTGTCGGACTCGCCCACGGGAATCTCCCGTGTCCGGTTCGAGACGTCTTTGAGTTTCCACGTGTGCTTGCCCAACGGGTTGTGGTCGGCGTTATCGAACGTGAGACGGACCCGCACGCCGTGGTCGACTTCGATCTGCGCGGGTTCGTAGGTCATGAGGACCGGATAGACTCCGGAAAAGGTGCTGGTGACGTTGACGATGACGCGGGCTGTAGCGAGGTCAGCTTGCGGCGCGGACGCCGGGGTTTCGGGGTCCGCCGGTTGTGCGGGGGCATCAATCTCGTCGCCTTGCGTCGGTGACTCGTCAGGGCCCGACGAATCGACGCAACCGGCCAACGCGACGAGCGCCGCCAGGGCCGGCGTGAGGCCGTAACGGAACCTTGGGTGCGCCACCATCGGGCCGGCCAAGCCCCCAAGGGGGCCTTCTACCTTCTGCTGGTTGACACGTTCACGGCACGGCGCGAACGTCGCGCCCGCGTCGATGCGGCGCCTCAGCGTGTGGGCCCCGCAGGTGGGGCCGAGTCTCTTGCCGCCCACGGTCGCCCGGCGACGCGCGGGACGAAGGCCGAACCTTCACCCCGGGAGGCTGGACGCGCTCGGCGGCCCGCGGCTAACTACCGGACCACCGTCACGCCGCGATAGGGGTCCGCTTCTTCCAGCGGCGGCGTCGGCGTCACGCCGCTGGGCGCGGCCGTGTCCGAGGGTGCGTAGACGTAGGGCACGCCGAGCATCCGGGCGACGGATTCGTCGAGGGCCCCGAGGTCCTCCACGCCCAACCGATGGACGTCGTATTTGCCGAGCGCCGACGTGAGGAGCTGCACTTCCACGCGCATCGATTCGACGTAGTTCTGCACGAAGCCGATGGAGCGCTCGTCGGGGGCGAAGAGGCGCGTCGCGAACGCCTTGAGCCAGCGGCGCGTGTAGAGTTCGCGTTCGAGGAAATGCTCCGCGAAGCGGTACGCGTGCGCCGCCACCAGGAACGGTCGTCCCATGGCCACGGCGTCGGCGCCGAGGGCGAGCGCCTTGGTGATGTGGCCGCCATGGTGGAGCCGGCCGGAGACGACGAGGCTGGTGGGTAGGCCACGGGCCTTGGCGTCGCGCAAGCGGCGGAGGCATGCTAGCGTCGGGAGGCCGACGTCCATGAGTGCGATGGTGGGGCTCATGCCGGTCCCGCCTTCCTTCCCATCCACCGTGATGTTGTCGGCGCCGGCCGCTGACGCGATCTGGAGGACGCGGTCCAGGTCGCGGTAGGGTCCGGTCTTGAACCAGACGCGGACGCGCGGGTAGTCGTTCTTGAGCTTCTTGATGCGGCGCTCGAGGATCTCTTCGGTAAAGATGTCGGGGGCGGAGTGGCGTTCGTAAACGGGCGCCTCCACTTCGTCCGGGTCGGGATGGATCGTGTACGTTCCCTTGAGCCGCTTCGCGGTCTCGCGGTCGATGATCTTTTCCCCGCCCATGCCCGCCTTGGCGCCTTGGCCGCCCTTGATCTCGAAGGCGATGCGGCCCTCCTGGAGGTAGGGGTCGAGGCGCGGGTCCGAGTAGATCTTGTTCCACAACTCGTCTTGGGCGTCTTCCTCGTTCTGCTGGATGACGACGCCTCCGAGGCCAGGCGGGGCATGTTCGAGGTAACCCAGCACGCGCTCAAGGAAGGCGGGCTGGTTTGTTCGGAGGCGGCGGTCGTAGCCCCACGTGCGGGTGACGTTCTCGCCGATGCCGATGGGGATGCCGAGATTGGCGCAGGCGCGGGCCACGTGGGGCGCGACGCGGTTCCAGTCGTCCTGGCTCCCCATGGAGGATTGGACGAGGGGGAACCGGGCGCGGAACCCGCCGATGGTGGTCGCGGTGGCCACGTCATGGTAGATGGGTTCGCGGCTGACGAGGTCGATGGCCTTCTCGAGGCGTTCAGGCGTGAACTGGGGCGGAAGAAGGACGAGGTCGTCGAGGGTCTTGAGGCGCCGGGGCGTGGTGGTCAGCGGGGCCCCGTAGAGGGAGAACCGAAACTTTTCGTCCTGGAAGGGATAGATGGCGCGGCGGCCTTTGCGGGCGCGCGTCATGAGGTCGCGCACGGGGTAGTCGGTGCGTTGTGGTCCGAGGAGCCGTAGGAAGGGTCCAATCACGGGTCACCTAGGGGGAGGCGAGGCCGGGGATCTTGGGGCACGGCAGGGCAAGGTAGACGCTGGGAAGCCCGCACACGTAGCGGACGGTGCGCTCGAGTCCGATGCCGAACCCGGCGGTGGGGATGCCGTGTTTTTGGAGGAATTCGAGGTACCACTTGTACTTCTCGAGCTTCTCGCCCGTCTCCTTCATGCGGGCGACGACGCGGCGGTGTTCATGTTCGCGGGCGGCGCCGCTCGCGGCCTCTCCGTAGCCGTGGGGGAACACGAGGTCGAAGTCCATGAGGAGGCCGGGTCGGTCGGGATACTCCCGGTCGTAGAACCCGCGCGAGCCCTTGGGGTAGTCGTGGATGAAGAAGGGCTCGTCGTGAAGGGACGAGAGGAGCCATTCGTATTCCCACGGGATCTCCGCGTCGCGGCGCAGTTCCTTGGGTTCGTAGCCGAAGCGGGTCCGGATCTCGGCGCGCGCCTCCGGGTGTTCGTGGAGGTGGGTTCGCAACTCGTCGACGGCTTGGGCGAGCGTGTACCGCTTGAACCGGCCCTCCGGGACCTTGAGTTCGCGGCGGGGCTTGAGGCCGCGCGCCGCCGCTTGGGGCCCGAAGAAGGCCCACACATCCCGGAGCCGATCCTCTTGGGTCTTCATGGCGCGCAACGTGTCGCGGAGGAGCGTCTCGGCTACGTCCATGGCGCCGTGGTGGTCCGCGTCGGGGATCTCGAGGTCGACCTGAATGAATTCGGCGAGGTGGCGGTCGGTGTGGGCGGTCTCGATGGGTTCGAGGCGCAGGTTGTCGGCGAAGAAGTAGATGCGGCCGTTCTCGCCGGCGGCCTTCCGCGAGGCGGCAAGGAGCTGCTTGTAGAGGATGGCGCTGCTCATGATCTTGTATTCGTGCCCGTAGTAGTCGACGGTGACTTGCTTCGAGCCCCGGATGCCGGGGTCGGTGACGGGCCCCATGAGGATGGCCTTGAACTCGAGGAAGCCTTGGCGGTTGAGGGAGTCGCGGATGGCGTCGCCGACGCGGGCGTGCATCTCGTACACGCGTTGCATGATGGGGTTCGAGAGGATGCCGTAGATGTCCTTGGCGAAGGCGAGCGCGGAGGTGTCGAACGTTGCGAGTTGGCCCGTGGGGGTCATGGGTTCCTGTCTCGTGGGGAGGACCGACGAACCGACGAGCTCGGCCGACGGAGGTCCCCTCCGTATGTTTGGCTTCCAGCAATTTAATCGTTACGGCAATCTCTATGGCATTTCGACGGCGTGAAAATTGAATCTTTAGCTGTTTTTCGTCGTTATGACGGAATCGATGAGATAAAACCGTACTCAATGGAGCGGGTGCATTCAGGACCGGCCCGCTCAAACGTGGGGCGGGATTTCCGAGAAGCCGGGTCCTCGGCTGTGTTTTCGTCCGCCCCTAGCTAGGGACCGAGACAGACACGTCGTCGAGGAAGAAGCCGCCCACGGATGACTGGCCGCACGACGTGAACGTGGGGACGTCCGGAAGACCCGTCGCGGGCCGACAATAGCTGGTGGTCCGCAGATAGAAGCCGACCTGGAACCGCATCCCGGCGAACTGCGATAGCGGCAACTCGCCCAGGGTCCAGTCGGTGACGCCCCCGTGGACCACGTCGAGGACCTTCCACTGGAAGCCTGTGCTCGCTTGCGGGCGCGCCCAGATGACTACGGCGTCGCTCTCGTCCGCGGCCGTCCGCAGCCAGTACCGCAAGGTCAGGTTCGCGGCGCCGCGCCCGTCGATGACGGGCGACACGAGGACGACGCGCGCATCCCCGTCGAACCCGTTTCCGTCCGGTCTGCCCCCGTGCCACGCGGACTGGCCGGCGTGGGCCGTGATCGTGGTGGGGTGCCAACCCGCGTCTTGGGCGGAGGACCACACGTCGGGTTCCCCCACGATGGTCCCAATCGCGGGGTCTTGCTCCTGCGTCCAACCGCCAGGGGGTGACTCCATGTCGTCGGACCAGGGCACGAACGGGTCCGGCGGAGGCTCCAGGATCTCGTCGACGGGACCCAGGTCGGTCACTTCGGAGGGATGGTCGACGCCGCATTCCCGCAAGGGGTCCTCCCGTACGAGGCAGGTCTTCTCGATGGTGATGTTCCACGTCAGTCGGACGGCGTACCAGGGATGCAGGGCGGTCGACCAGCTTCCTTCCCCGAAGACGTCGAGCATGTTCTGCCAGTGCGTGCCCTCGTCCGCTATGCGAAGGGGGACGCCGGGCTGGAGGGCGTCCGACGTCTCGATGTAGTAGCGGACGATGTTATCGGCACCCGCGACGTAGAAGGTGCGCACGCGCCCCGCGTCCTCGTCGTACGTGAGCTCGACGGACCAGGCGGTTACGTTCCGCGTCATGTTGAACGACAACCCGTTTCCTCCCGGACCCGAGCATCCCAGGGAGCTCATCAGGACGCGCGTCACGTAGGTGCAAATCGTCGCTTCCTCGGATTCGCGCAATCGGTACTCATGGCGGCGGGGCGGGGGCGGCGCCGGCTCGCCCGACGGCGGTCCCGTGGAGGGCTCGTGCGGGTTCGATGGGTCCCCCGCCGCGGTCGGCCCGTCGGTGGGCCGTTCGGAAGTCGAGTCTCCAGCGCTTCCCAGGCAACCTGAGACGAAAAGGGCGAGCGCCGACACCGCGCCCATTCTCCAGGCAACGGATCCGTTCGAGCGGGCCACGAACGATGGTGCGTGTCAAACGAATTAAGACCCAGACCGGACAGGTTCGGTTCGCGCCCATTCGGCGCCCAGGAAGTCGTCCGCGCACGGAGCATCCGAATCGGCGTCCCCGGCGCGTTGTGGCTCCGAGGAATTCGAAGAACCTGACCCAAATCTCGGTCCCGAAGTGCCTCATCGCACCTCCTCATGCCCGCGGGGGAACACGAGGTCGACGTCCATGAGGAGGCCGGACGGTCGGGGCATACTCGATCGTAGAAGCCGCGGTCGCGGCGCAGTTCCTTGGGTTCGTAGCCGAAGCGGGTCCGGATCTCGGCGCGAGCCTCCGGGTGTTCGTGGAGGTGGGTTCGCAACTCGTCGACGGCTTGGGCGAGCGTGTACCGCTTGAACCGGCCCTCCGGGACCTTGAGTTCGCGGCGGGGCTTGAGGCCGCGCGCCGCCGCTTGGGGCCCGAAGAAGGCCCACACATCCCGGAGCCGATCCTCTTGGGTCTTCATGGCGCGCAACGTGTCGCGGAGGAGCGTCTCGGCTACGTCCATGGCGCCGTGGTGGTCCGCGTCGGGGATCTCGAGGTCGACCTGAATGAATTCGGCGAGGTGGCGGTCGGTGTGGGCGGTCTCGATGGGTTCGAGGCGCAGGTTGTCGGCGAAGAAGTAGATGCGGCCGTTCTCGCCGGCGCCGTTCCGGCCAAGGGCGTATCGGACGGCTAGCCGCCCACGTTGGGTTCGCCGGCCACGGCGAGCGTGCCTTCGGTCTGCCGGGCGAACATGAGCAGGGGCGGCTCGTGGTTGTTGGCGTCGTTGTACGCGATGAGGAAGCGCCCCTCCGGGTCGACGGCGGACTCGAAGAAATCTCCCAGCGCGCGCGTGCTCTTGCCGTCCGCGTCGCACGGCGTGGGCGGCACGAGGCGGATGCCGATGCAGAGCGGCTTGTTGGCGATGGGTTCCTTCGAGACCTGGGCAAAGGAGTAGGTCTCGTTGGAGGGGTCGGCCAAGAAGTCGGTCTTCTGAAGCGCGTACAGGTGGTACGTCGTGTTGTCGCCGTCGTGGGGCGGTTGTCCGTACCATGCGATGTTCATGGTGCCGTTGCCGCCGGCGGCCACCCAGGCGAAGCCGTAGTCGGCGTGCTGCGAGGCGTTCGTCCCGTAGGGAGCGAACACGACGCCGGGCGTCCACGTCTGCCCCTGGTCGGCGCTGGCGGACACGACGAGTCCGTCCTTGCCGGCGCCGGCCACGAAGACGTCGCCTTGGGCGTCGAGCGCGATGCTGATGAAGCTGCTGGAGAGGTCGTGGCCCTTGAGGCCGGTCGCGTGGGCCGAGAACGTGTCCCCGTCGTCGGTGCTGACGTACACGGTCTGTCCGGAACCGGCCACGTAGAGGGTGCCGTCGGTCTGGTCGACGACGATGGGGCCATTGCCGCCGATTTCCTTCGGGGGCCCGAAGACGAGGCCGTCGACGGGCAGTTCCCGTTTGTCGGCGCGGTAGATCTCTGCGCCGGTGGCGAGTTGGTTGACGACGATCCACACGTATTCGTTGGTGGCGGCGACCCATTGGCGGTCGACGCCGGGCGCGATGGAGGTGTAGCAGTTGAAGGTCCACGTCTGGCCGCCGTCGGTGGAGACGTCGATGGGGACGTTGCCGAGGTAGAGGTCGATGAGGTAGACGGCGCCGTCGGGGCTGGTGGCGATGTCGGAGTCGCCGCCCCCGGGGCACGGGTCGCGGCCGTAGTTGGGGATCTGGATCATGTTGGTCCACGTCTTGCCGTTGTCCGTGGACCTGAACATCGAGGTGTCGTGCGTGTACGGTTCGGGGTCGCGCTTGACCAGAGGCGTGACGAACCCGGTAGGACCGGAGATCCAGAGCGCGCCGGACGCGTCCACGCTGATCGAGGGTTCGCTGACTCCCAGGACGCCGGGGTCCACGGTGACGATCTCTCCCAGAGCGAAGGGGGGCGGCGGCGTGTCGGAGTCGGTGGCGGGCGGCTGTTCGGGCTCCGAATCGTCGGCGCAGCCGGCCAAGGCGGCCGCGAGGAGGAGCGTGAGGGTCGCAAGCGAGGGGAAGCGCAAGGCAGGCACCGGGTGGGGCACGACGCGCAGGCCCCGTTAAGGATTGTGGTGAGATGGTCCGGCGGTCTGGGGAGGTCGGAGGACTTGCCTGGCCCGTGGATCCGGCGCCCGTCCAAAGGCAGAAAAGAGCCGCGGCTGTTGCTCCCGCCGTTCTCCAGGACGCCCTCGGACGGGGCGGGCCCAACCTCTCCGTTTCTGGGTGTTGCCTCACGCGCGCCGTCGGAGTCCCGCGATGACGCCGAGGGCTAGGAGGGTTCCCAGTGCGGCGACACCCGGCGCCCCCGGGGCGGGAGGTGCGTCGGTTCCCGTCGGGGCCGAGGATGATTCATGCGAGGTCGAGGCGCCGTCGCTCGTGGGCGCCTTGGCGCCGTCCTTTCCGCCGATGGCCGTGAGGTTCTGGCCATCGGAATAGTAGAGGGTCCCGTCCGGCGCGAAGGCGACGCCCGTCGTCGAGCCCAGGAACCCGGGGCTGGTCCACTTGACGGTTCCGTCGGCCGCGTACCCGGTGATGGTCGTGGGGTAGCCGTTCTGGGTGTAATCGTATACGGCCGAGACCATCACGCCGTGCATGCTGCCATCCTTGCCGAAGAGGGGCAGGCCCCCGCTCCCTTTGCCGGCGTCCGTAGCAACGGCCTTTTTCGTCGCCCCGGTGGCGGCCTCAAGGAAGAGGAGCGAGTCGTTGGTCCTGGTGACCAAGGTTCCGTCGGTCAGGATGCGGGGCGACGTGAGCGCTTCGACCTTCCACTTCAAGGATCCGTCGGGGTTGAAGGCGTGCAGCATCGTTTTCGGCGTCGTGAAGCCCGTGGAGACGGCGGCTGCCACGTACACGGTTCCGTCCGGTCCCACCGAGGGGTTCGTGGGGGTGCCTTGCGCGTCGAACTTGTATTCCCACGTTTGCGCCCCATCGGTGCCGACCGCCGCAATGACGCCGGCGAGGTCGCCGGTGTTGCCGGTGGAGAACATGTACGGAACGTAGACGGTGCCGTCGGGAGCCATGGCAGGCGTGACGTCGGACTTGCCCTGGCTCGTCATGGCCTGAGGGCTCCACTTCCACTTCTGCGCGCCAGTCGCGGCATCTAGGGCGACGAGGTGTCCTGCCTGCTGCCATGAAACGATCGTGCCGTCCGGGTGGATGAGCGGTGCAGAGACCCAGTGACGGTTGCCCGTCACCGCGGTCCACAGGACCTTTCCCGCGGGATCGAACGCTCGCAGCTTGTCCTCCATTGGCGCATAGAGGATTCCGGCGTCCGACAGGGTCGGCGGGGCCGACGGGTGGCCGACATCAGTGGACTTGAAGAAACTCCATAGGTTCTTGCCGGCCGCGTCGAAGGCCCGGACCCTTTGGAAATCCACCATGTAGACGGTGCCGTCCGGGCCGACGGCGAACTCTGAGGCTTCGCCTCCACCCTCGTACGGCACCGTCTGGGCGTACGTCCACAGCACCTTTCCGTCGAGGTGGTCCGTCGACGTGCTAAGTTGCCCGGTTCGTTGGAAGTTGACTCCCAGCGTCGGGTACCCCGTCGCTGGAAGCGCGACTGCCAATCCGGGGGCGGCTCCCAGAACGAGGGCGAAGGTGACGACGGCAACGATGAGGGGGGTGTGCATGGTAGGTTCGACGTCGACACGCCGCCGGGATGCCTTAAAGAGGCGCAGGCAACAGCCGCGCCCGCCGCCCCGATGGCGGCGGCCGCGTAGGTGTTCCCGCCAGGGAGTAACGCTTGGGGACACCGGGTCTCATCCGCCGGCGCCACCGCCGAGCGGCGCGCAGACCTGTGCAATGAGCCGGGGCGGCATTCAAGGTGTTCCAGGCTTCGTAATAGCCGCCGGGTCCAAGGGACTCCTGCCTCGGCGCGAGGCGTGGAACCCCCATGAAGACGAACCTCCTTTCCCGCAACGCCGGCTTCCTGACCATCCTGGGCCTAGCCGCCGTGGCCCTCCTGGTCGCGCCGAGCGTGACCGCCGTTTCCATCCTGCGGGTCCCCAGTGGCCGCGACCTGGCCCGAACCGTCGACCTGGGCCAACTCCAATTCGTCCCTTTCGAAGCCAACCTCGATATCCTGCGCCCCTACCCCGGCGTGCACTACACGGACGGCTCCGTGGCCGACGGCGTCGAGCGCCGCAGCGACCTGCCGAGCGCCGAGTTCGCGTACGTCAACGGCCGCATGCCCCTCTCCGTCTCCTGGACCTGCCCCCGCGACGCCACCGAGGCCTACATCGAACTCACCCTGACCAAGGGCGCCGGTCGCCTCGAGGCGCGGGCCGTCTACGACGGCGTGGCGCCCCGCGGCACGCTGACCCGGTCCGACTTCCAACCCAACGACGACCGCGTCGCCTGGGCCATCTTCGGCCAGCTGTTCTGCTACCCGGGTGAACGCGGCGACGTGTTCCCGACCGGCTCCGACGCGGACCTGCGCAACGTGATGTGGGAACGGTAGGCGATTCCCCGGGCGAGCAAATCCGATGGCCCCGAAGCCGGGCCATCTTCTCCCCTTTTTTCCGGGGCTAACTTGCGTGGGGGCTTCTGTCGCCTTGGTTCCGCCGTTGCTTCATACACGTGGCGCCCACAAGCGTCTTCAACGAAGGGTATCCCTACGAGTCTCGGGTGCGAACGCTGGTTTTCAAGACCCTCCCTCGGAGCGTCGCCTGCGTGGCCCTGGCCACCCTCGCCATCGCATGGGCGCCGCCCGTGGCCGCCGACCACGAATATGTCGAACCGGTATGGTTCACGTGGGACGCGGCCGAGATGGACATCCTCGTGGCTGGCGTCGCCGACCCCCTCGTGGGCAACGCCATCCGCGAAGCGATCGAGGCCTGGCAGGTCGGCATCCCCCAGTTCGCCCCCACGTGGTTGAGCGACGCGCTCAAGATCCGCGCGTACTTCCCGGGGTTCGACGTGGTGCCCCCCGCCGGGTTCCAACCCAGCGACATCGAGGTCTACGTGGCGCCCGTCGGCTTCATGGCCCTCCAGACTGGCTTCACCATCCCCGCCCAGGGAAAGCACTGCCAAGCCTTCGCGCCGGCGGGCTACCTCGCCCCGAACCCCATCGCCCCGGAGGAACTCTACTTCACCGCCGCCCAGGAGATCGCGCACTGCCTCGGACTCGGCCACGTGTTCAACCACGGCCAAGAGTACCAGCCCGCATTCGACCTCATGGGCCAAGGCAGCGTGTATTCTTCGTACGGCAAGTCCTGTCCAAGCAACATCAACGTCCTCGTGCTCGAACGCGTTTACGGCGGCCTTTTCGGACGGCCGAGCGGCGGTTCGGTGACGCTGCCGTCGTCGGCGTACGAGCAGTCGGATTGCTAGGTGTTCAGTTCCGCCTCAGCTCGACAACGGGCTTCACGAACTGGTTCGTGGACGTCCGCTTCGACGCGGACTACTCGGGCGCATGGGCCGGGTTCGACCCGCTCAACGGCGCTCCCGAGGGGGTCGTCGTCACCATGCCGGCGTCGAGGCTGCCCCTGACGGGCCCGTGGTTCACGAGCCCGCCGTTCCTCGTGGGCACGACGTCGTACCGGCCCCGGGTGCGCATCACGCTTTCCGACGCGCCCATCCCCGTCGGGCTCGTCCCGATGGGTTGGGAAGGCAGCGCGCCGTCCGGCACGTTCGACTTCAACGGCCAGCCGGCCTTCGGGTGCGGCGAGACGCAGGACTATTGCGGGCAGATCGTGATCCTGCCCAGCGGGTTCTCGCCCGAGCGCGCCAACTGCAAGGACCACCCGAAGTCGAACCAGTGGGGCGGGTGGGGGGAACGTCCGCGGTGGAGCCGGCCCGCGGGCCGGCGATGCGACCGCCGACGCGGGCCCATGGCGGCTATCGGCTGCGGATGCCGCCGTCGGGATTTGAGCCCTAGTGGCCCAAGACGTCGATTCCGGGAATGCTTCGGGAGGCTCGGTCGTTGGACACCAAGGGTTCGCGAAGGTAGATGGCGGCCGCGGCAATCTGTAGATCGTGCCAGGCCAGGGGTGCGCCGCGTCCGGCCAGTTCGGCCTGCAGGCGAACGGCTTCGCCCGCGATTTCGCGACCGAGCGGCTCAAGCAGGGGGCGGATTCAAGCTGCTGCTGGGCGGTACGACGCTGCGCGGGGCCCAGCTTGGCCAAGTATTCAATCCATGAAGGGGGCGGCACGCGAAGAGGGGCGCCTTCAGCGACGAGTTCCTTTAGGCGCATCAAGGCGCGGGGTCGCTTATGCTCAACGTCGATGAGGAACGTGGAGTCGAGGACCGCCATGGCCTACCCCGGCATGTCCAACTTGTCGATTTCACGGATCCACCGAGCGTGCTCTTCGATTTCTTTCGCGCTCCGTCCGAGCTTTGCCAGATCGGCCAGCGAGCCTCGTGGGACCAGCCGAAGCACCCCGTCGCTGAAGCTCTCGTCGCGCCGCTTCAGCGCCTGAAGCCGACGGTAGGCTTCGTTGGAGAGCTGGACGAGCTTCGTCACGGCCAAGAATTGTGTTAACGCCGTATGTGTACATTGCGTATACGTAGATGGAGGTGCCCCCGCCGGGGAGTCCCGCGACTCTCCGCGGAAGAGCGGTCGGTGGACTTGGACTCCTAGCCCTCTACATCCACCACGATCCGGTCTCCGCCTTCAGGATGCACGTAGACTTCCGTGCCGGCCTTGAGGTGCATGTGGTCTGCGAGCTGGGCCGGGATCCGGATGACAAGCGAGTTGCCGGAACGGACGACCTTGAGCTTCTTGCCGAGGCCCCAGACGCCGGCCTTTCGCGCCCGGGCCTCGAGGTCGTCCATCGCTTTCTCGTCCAGGAATGTCTCCTTGCAGGACCCGCACACTTCGCCGCGGAATTTGCCGAGGCTGACGCCGAACATCGATTCCTCGACGTCGGTCTCGCGAAGCGTTCCTTTTCCGCAGGACGGGCATTTCGTCATGGGTTCACCATCTGGGCTGTACCGTGATCACGAACACGAGGTCTTCCTCACGGCGATAGACGACCTCGAAGTACCGGTAGGATGCGACGATTCGGTCTTCCTGCCGGCGCTTGGTTCCCTTCTTGACCGCCTCGCGAACTTCGGAAGCCGAGATTCCGCGCTCGACCATCCGAACCCTCGCGTGGCGGCTGAAGAGGATTCGCACGAAAGCTGTAGTACGTGCGATTATATGTGTATTACTGGTAATACACAAATTACGCAGGGAATCGCTCGCTTCAGGAAGCCATGCCCCGCCGCTCCGCAATCGCCGACCGCCTCCAGTCCAAGCTCGACGTCCTCCAGGAACCCAACCGGGCCTGGAACGTCGAGGAACTAATTCTGCACCTGCGCCACTGGCGCCGCCTCGGAGAGAACACCATCAGCCAACGCCTCAGGGACCTACGGCGCATGGGTTCGCACCCGATCGTCCCCGTGAAGCTCCATGGGACGCGGTTCGAGCTCGTGGACTCGTTCTACAACTACATGCAATACCGCGAACAGATCGAACACAAGGCGCCCACAGCCGTCAAGAACGACTTCAAGGCCATCGTGAGCATCGGCGACTTCCGAGGCATCCCGCGAGCGGTCTGGCCACGGCCGCCCACGGTCCCGAGGCGGGCGCGGATCATCCTGCCGAGCCCCGAGCAGGTCCACGACCTCCTGCATGCCAAGTACGCGCCCGACGCGCGGAACAGCTACGAGAACCACTTGGTCCAGTACATGCTGGTCCTCGCGTTCGCGTTCGGGCTGAGGTTCCCGAGCGAGGCCTGGTCATTGACCGTGCGCGACTTCGATCCGGTCGGCCACACGCTCATCATCCACGAGCCCAAGAAGGGTGGATCGACGCGCCGGATCTTGATCGAGCCGCAGTGGTTGTGCTGCAGCAAGAACCGACCGAGCCTGGCTCAATACCTCAAGTGGCGTGCGCAGGTCGACGTTGGCGGGACGGACGCGTTCTTCCTGATGCCGAACGGCGAGCCGTTCAAGTCCAAGCACCACCTTAAGCGGTGGATGGATTTGCGCGTGAAACCACGGTTCCCATGGTTCCATGGATACCTTGGACGTCTGTGGTGCGCCGACGCACGGTTGGTCGAATGGAACTACGACTACGCCAGGGTCGCGGAATGGCTTGGGCACGAGTCCGTGGACATGACGCGGCGGACGTATGAGCACGAAGCTCGGCTCCACCGCCGTAAGTATGGGGAAGACTGGCTCTCGCGCGCTTTCCGTGACCCGGCATCCGCGCCAAGCGAGGCACATAAGGCTACCACGTAAACCATATATTGCCGCGCGTCTACAAGAAATCGGGAAGGGGATGCACCGAGCAGCGCTCACTAGGGCACACCTGCAGGCTTGGGCCCCTGGCAACCCCGCTGGACGCTGACGAAAATGGCCTACCCGGAACCCATCCCGGAACTGAAGGGCGTCAAAGCCAAGAAGTTCCTCGCAAAACTCGAGTCGTTCCGACTCACAGGTTCTCAAAAGAAATTCTACAAGGGCGCCAAGTCCTACTACCGGAAGCTCAAGCCGAAGGAGTAGCTGAGTGATTCCGGACCCCTTCAAACATGGGGTCGACATCGACCCTGACAAGCTCAAGGTCGAGCGTTTTCTCGAGACTCAGCGGGTTCGCTCGTTCGATTGCGGTAATCAGGATCTCAACGATTTCCTGAACACCGCAGAGGTCGAGCACTACGAGAAAGAGGGGCTTGGCCGTACCTACTTGGTCTTCTATGGCGGCGACCTCGTGGCCTACTTTACAATCAGTTCGGACGGCCTCCGAGTTGAGTACCTCAAGAAATGGAAATCGTTTTCCCGGTTCGGCGAGATGCGCCTCGAAGCGATTCCCTCCATCAAGATTGGTCGATTGGCCGTCACGACGGCATGGCAAGCCAAGGGTGTCGGTCGTCACCTGGTCAAGTACATCGCGGGAATGGCCTTGGACCAAGGAACGGGCATCGGTGCGCGCCTGTTGATTCTTCAGGCTGAGCCCGACGCCGTCGCGTTCTATCTGAAATGTGGATTCGAAATGACGGCCGAAGTCGGTCGCGAACGCGGTCGAGAAAAACGGACCATGTTTCTGGATCTTCACGAGATTCCAGAGTGACGCGCGCCCGGCGGACACTCGGCGGCCGGAAACCGGCCCACTGTCCGTCACGTCCGCCGGGAAAGTGGATGCTCCCGCCGGGATTTGAACCCTGGACCGTGATTTCCACCTTCCCCAATCCCGTCCGAAACTGAATTAGGCAGAAGATAGTCTAGAGGTCCGATTGGTGAACCTTCGCTTTCCCACGATTGAAGAGATTCTTCGAACGCATGATGAAATCCTTGCGCGGAGCGGCGGCGCTCCAGGCCTTCTACAGCGGGGAAGCCTCGAGGCGGCCCTAAACCGCGCAGTCCATGGTCCGTTCACGTGGGCTGGCACGACCGCCGAGCGTGCCGCCTTCCTTCTGCGCGGAATCGCGCAGGATCACCCGTTTGTAGACGGGAACAAACGAACCGCCTTTGCAGCGACGGAGACGTTTCTCCACGGCAACGGACGCCACATCGAGGCGTCGGCCGATGATGTGGTGTCGTTCATGCTCGGCGTGGCCCAGGCCGAACTCGACCTGGAAAACATACGAGCATGGATCTAGGAGCACCTCAGAAAGGCTTGATTGGGAGCAGAGACCAGTGTCGTCCGTGGCCCGCAAGAACGATCGGCCCAACGGATCCTCCATCCCGAACCGCGAGTGGGACCGCTCCCTCGACCGCTCCTGGACGGAACACGAGGAAGCCTACCGCCGACTTGCCAAGTTGTAGGTGGCCCCGTCGGGGCCACTCGAATTCATGATGCTCCCGCCGGGATTTGAACCCGGGTCGGAGCCTCGAGAGGGCTCCATCCTTGGCCACTAGACTACGGGAGCGCGAGGGTGGCCGAGACAAAAGGGGGGGTTTTGAGGCTTTCTACGCGCGGCTACGCGGACACGGTGACGTTGAGGTGCATCCCGGCGCCCATGCTCCCGTGGTACTTGCACCAGACGTGGTACACTCCGGCCTTGTCGAAGCTCAGCGAGGTGTCCTGGCCCGGCTGCACGTCCGTGTCCTTGATCGTGGTCGTCGCCGCGTCCGGCGGGCGGTGAACCGTCACGGAGTGGACACGTTGGCCCTCGTTCTCGAACGTGAAGGTATCGCCGACCTTGGCCGCGGCGTCCCCGTTCTTCGAGTTCGGGTTCCCGTCCACCTCGAAATAGTCGTCGTCAACCTCGACTTCCTTTCCCTCGCCGTCGTCGCCGGCGCAACCCGCCAAGGCGAAGAACAGGAACAGCGCAGGCAGGCCGAACGCGAGGTGCTTCATGGTCGAACGCTCCCGGCCGTCCATCCGGGTCGGGGTAGAAAAAGGGTCGGGAACCTAGCCGCCGGAGAAGACGGTGATGACGCGGTAACGCGTCCCGTCCTCGACGGGCGCGTCGAGCGGGAGCGGCGCGTCGTCGCGCATCACGATCACGGCGTCGGGCGGGATCTTGAGGGCGCGTAGCACGTCCGCGACGCGCGCGCCCGCGTCCACCGTGACCGGCTGTTCCACGTTGGGCCGGGGCACGCGCACGACCTGGACCTGCATGACGACGGGTCGAGGCCGCCGCGTCTAGATAACGACGCCGCCGCGGCGGCGGGGTATAACAACCCCTCCTCGCGTACGGGGCGCCGCCGTGGTCCAGCCCCCCTCCGCGAAGGAGCTTCCCGCCCGCGAGCGCCACCGGATCCCGGGGTGGGTCGTGGCCGTGCGAAGCGAGGTCGGCCTCGTGCGCGCCCGCCTCGAGGACGCGTGGTGTGTCGCTCAAGGTCTGCGCCTCGGCGGCCGACCCCACCATGCCTTGGCCGTGTTCGACGGACTCGGCGGCCTCCCGAACGGCCAAGAAGCCGCGTGGGCCGCCGCCGACAAGCTCCCGGAGGCGGTCACGACGGCGCCCCGCGCCGAAGAGGTGCTCGCCCGCCTCAACAACTGGGTCCGCGAGACCCAAGGCGCCACCACCGCCGTCGTCGCCCTCATCCCGGCTGGCACCGCCACCGGCCACGGACTGCTCCTCAGCGTCGGCGACAGCGCCGCCTACCTCCTCGAGGACGACCAAGGGCCGGTCCTCCTCACGCCCAAGGACTCCGAGGGCGGCAACGTCGTCACCGACTTCCTGGGCAGTCCCGACCTGCGCGGCCACACCACCGAGGTCGAGGTCCCGCGCGGCGCCGCGCTCCTCCTCTGCACCGACGGCGTGGACGGCGTCGTGCCCGCGGCCTCCCTCACGCGCGTGCTCAAGGCCCCCGACCTCGCGGCCGCGCTCGACGACCTCTTCGCCGAAATCCTCGCCAACGGCGCCCCCGACAACGCGACGGTCGTCGTGGCGCGCCGGACCACGTAAACGTGGCCAAAACGCCCCCACCTCGGCGAAGGCGCGGGCCGGTGCCCAAAAGACTAACAAGGGGCACCGCTAAGGGACCCCGATGGAAAGCTGGGACATCGTCATCTTCCTCCGCTGCGAACGCGACCACCCCAACGAAGTGTCGCTTCGCGAGCGCGACGCCGCCGTCGGCCGGCCTTGCGCCAAATGCGGCCTTCCGCTCCAAGCCCGGGCCGAGCGGGCCCGCGAACCGCGCCCGCCCGGACCGCGACGCTACTGACGCGGTCGAATCGCTTATTAACGAACCCCCACTTGGCGCGGCCCACCTTCTTGCCGAGGTAGCCTAGCCCGGAAAGGCGACGGTCTCGAACGCGCCTTCCACGCAGGAAGCGGCCGGGTGAACCGTTGGGTCACCCCTCGGGAGTTCAAATCTCCCCCTCGGCGTCGAACTTTCGGGCGCGCCAAGGCGGGGAAGGCGTCGTCAAGTCGATCAAACTAAGGCGAATGGGGCGCCGCGCCGGCGGGGTTGCTCCGTGGCCCGGGCCCGACGAAGGCGTCGTCATAGAGGATTTGGCCCGGGTGCGACGTCGTCTCCAAGGCCATGGCGCAGGCGTCCTCCACCAAGAGGGGTGTGCGACGGCCCTTCGATGGGTTCCGGGCGAAAGGGTCAGCGACCGGCGCCCGGGCCGCTTATAAGCACGACGGGGTGGAATCCGCGGTCGGGGTCCGCCAATCGGCCGACTCCAGAACATTTTTGACGGCCCCCCGAAATCCCACGGGACCGACCATGCCTCGACGCACACCGGCCCGCGCCCGACCACGGCCAAAGAAGAGGTCGGCGCGCGCCTCCACGAGGCGGGCCCAGACGCCCCGCCGCGCAGCCTCCAAGACCACCAAACCCGCGCCGGCCCCGGCGCCGCGCCGCGTCGCCATCAAACGGCTCCCGACGCGTCGAATACCGATCCCGGCTCCGCCGCCTGGCCCCGAGATGCCGCTGGGCAACGGCGGCAACCGCAAGCCGGCGCCTCCGCCGCTTCCGATCTTCGAGATCGAACCCGGCACGCCCCAGTGGGTCGCCTATTCCGAACTCGTCCACCGCGCGGAGAGCGTGCTGGGCGCCACGCTCGAGCAGGCGCACCGCCGCCTCAACGACGAAGGCATGGTGGGCCAGCGCTTCACGACGATCCTCATGCGCGTCCGCAACCTCTACGACGTTCCCGAGTTCTACGCGGGCCTCGTGGTGCGCAGCTACCCCGGCTACGAAACCGTCGAGACCGAGGCGCTGGGATTGCGCGCGTATCTTCGCAAGCGCAACCAGCAACGCGCCTCGGCCTAGGCGCGCCAGTGGAAGATGTAGAGCGTCGGCACCCGCTTCCGTTTGCCCGTGCGGTAACCGCAGGATGGGCATCGCAGCGTAAGCGTGACTTCCCCGCCAAAGAGCGTCTGGTTCTTGACGCGGTCCAGTCGGCCCCTGCAAATGGGGCAGGAATGCAGGACCTTCTCGGCGGGCCCTTCGCGGGAGTGGTATTCGACGCGGCAGAACGGGGCCGCCGCGACCAGTCGCCGCGCGCGGCCCGGGGTGACGCCTCGGCCGCCCAGTTGTTCCACCACGAGGCGGCCCAGTTGACGCTGCGTCTGCACGAAGCGGCGGGTTTCCAAGATTCGGCGCGCGGCGTCCAGGACCTCGTCGTCAGTCGCGGCCCGGCCCGCCATTGCCTGGGCCAAGTGGCCGGTCTTAGTTAACCCTTAGGGGCCCCGCGATTACGCGTCGCGGCCGCGCTGCGCGTCGGCGCAGTCGGGGCACATCAAAGCGCCGTCCACCTCGATGAGGTCGACGTCGAGGTTGTCGCATTCCTCGCACTTGCCCTGGGCGAATGCCGTGAGCGTGAAGGTCGAGTCGGCCGTCTCGGTGGGTTTCTCATCCTCCAGAAGGAGGGAGCCATCGGTCCGCTGCCAGCCGGCGCTCATGATCTCGCTCACGCGGACGAGGTCGGGGCGGCGGCCCTCGGCCAGGACCTTTCGGACGATGTCCGCCTCCGTGAGGACGCCCAAGAACTGGTCCCGGTTGCGAATGAAAAGCTGCGAGCGGTGGGCGCGCTCCATGGCATCGGCCGCTTCGAGCACGGTCATGTCGGGGCGGCCGTCGACCGTGGAATCCGAGCCTTGGGTTGCGAACCGATGCATGGGAGTGGCCCCCGTGTCCCTGGCGTGCGAGGATATGTCACTCCTCGTTTGATAAGGTTTGCTTGCGCCCGGTAAGCCCTCGGCCGTCGGTTGACGACAAACGGGCGTCGCGATTGCCTACACGCCGCGAGGCGCCAGGCGGGCCTCGGCCGGGATGTCCTCCAGCGGGATCCCGTGCATGGCTTCGCCGAGGCCTTTGCTCACCTCGGCCACGATGCCGGCGTCGTCGAAGTGGGTGACCGCCTCGACGATGGCCTTGGCTCGGTCGGCCGGGTTGCTCGACTTGAAGATGCCGCTCCCGACGAACACGCCGTCGTTTCCTAGCTGCATCATGAGGGCGGCGTCGGCGGGCGTCGCGATGCCTCCGGCGGCGAAGTCCACCACGGGCAGGCGGCCCATCTTCTTCACTTCGGACAGGACCGCGACGAGCAGTTTCTCGATCTCGCCCGGGGGGATGCCGGCCGCGCCCGCCTCGGGCTTGCGGCGCGACCCAAGGTCCTCCAGGGCCTGGACGTCGAGCGACTCGTACCGCGTGGCGAACTGGTGCGCGACGCGGTCCAGTTCCGTCTTGGCCATGGACTGGACGAGGTGGATGCCGCGCAGCATCAGGAACCGGTGGCGCACCGCTTCGACGACGTTGCCGGTGCCGGCCTCTCCTTTGGTGCGGATCATGGCGGCGCCTTCGGCGATTCGGCGCACGGCCTCGCCGAGCCGCGTCGCGCCGCACACGAACGGAACCGTGAACTCCTTCTTGTGGACGTGGAAGAACGGGTTGGCGGGCGTCAGGACCTCGGACTCGTCGATCATGTCGACGCCGAGCGACTGGAGGACCTGCGCCTCGACGACGTGCCCGATGCGGCACTTGGCCATCACTGGGATGGTGACGGCGTCGATGATGTCCTGGATGACGCCGGGGTCGCTCATGCGCGCCACGCCGCCCTGGGCGCGGATGTCCGCGGGCACGCGCTCGAGCGCCATCACCGCGACGGCGCCCGCCTCCTCGGCGATGGCGGCCTGCTCTGGGGTCGTGACGTCCATCACGACGCCGCCCTTCTGCATCTTGGCGAAGCCGCGCTTGACGAGCTCGGTGCCCCAGCGGAGGTTCTTGAGGTCGAGGGTCTTGGGCATGGCGGTCCCTTTGGACGCGCCAGACGCCCGGCCGCATAAAAGGTTGCCCCCGGCAAGGGCGCCCTTTCCCGCTTCCTCGCGTTGAATCGGTGCATTGTGCGCCAGACGCGGGCGCCGTCCACCTTCGCGGGAACCAAGCGAGGCGGCTACGAAAAGGGTTAAATCTCTCCACGCGGCGTCGAAGCCGTGGCAGGGCGGACGGTTTTCGTCGCGCTAGTCATGGTCGTCGGCGGATGCCTGACCCCGCCTGACTCGGATGTCGAAGTTCCTGGACCTGCGGACTCCCCTGGGCCCGGGGGAATTCTTCGGTTCGACGCGACCGGGAACCTCCTTCCACTCGGCGACGCTTTCGCGAACGCCACGTACCTCCTGACCGGCCACGGCGGCCACAGCGGCGAGCCCAACCTCGCCATCACGCCCGAAGGCGTCCTCTTCACCACCGCGTGGGACGAAACTCTTCGAAGCCGCGACAGCGGCGTGACCTGGGACACCGTCCTCGAATTCTCCTGGCCCCTGCCGGTGGCCGCACCGTTCCGGTCCGGAAGCGTTACAGGGTCCGGCGACCCCATGCTTTGGATTGACCCCGTCACGCACCGCGTCTTCACGGACCACCTCTACGGGCTCTGCAACACGATCCTGTGGAGCGACGATGTCGGCGCATCGTGGACCCGCCGCGACGGAGCGTGCGTCACGCCCTTCGTCGACCATCAGAAACTCGTCTCCGGACCGCCGGGCCCGGACGCCAATCCGCTTGCTGGGCTCCGGTACCCCACCGTCCTCTACCTGTGCTATAACAAACTCGTGACCGGCAACTGCGTCATGAGCTACGACGGCGGACTCACATGGCCCGTGGAACGTGTCGTCTTTACCACCGCCGTCGACAGCGACTGCTCCGCCTCCGGCGGCCACCCCGCCGTCCGAGCGGACGGAATCGTGGTGGTCCCCCGGTCGGAAGGATGCGACCGCCCCGGCCTCAGCGTGAGTCGGGACTCGGGCCTGACCTGGACCTTCGTCGAGGGGCCCGCCTCCGTGGGGTCGGAAGGCCTCGACCCCGAAGTTGCGTTCGGCCCCAAAGGCGAGACGTACCTGCTGTGGGCAGGCGCCGACCACGCGATGTACGTCGCGCGGTCGCCCAATCTGGGCCGGTCGTGGTCCGGGCCCTGGCGCGTTTCGGCGCCCGACGTGCGCAGCACCGTCCTCATGGCGTTGAACGCAGGCGATAGCGGCCGTATCGGCGTCGGGTTCCTAGGCACGCGTGAGTCGGACGCGGAGCCCAATGACGTTCCCGTGACCGCGCGATGGCATCTCTTCATGGTCACCAGCGAGGACGCAGACCTGGAAGCGCCCACGTTCACGTCGTACCAAGTCACCAAGGACGAGAGCCCGGTCCAGGTCGGCTGCCCCGACCAAGACTTCTCGCCCACCAACTACACGATCGCCCGCGACTGCGCCAACCTCGGCGACTTCATCGACTCCGCCGCCGGCCCCGACGGAACCTTCTGGGTCGCCTTTACGAAGGGCTGCGCCGAAGGCTGCGAGGGAAAGCGCGACGCGACGCCGACCGACAGCCGAAGCACGGAGACCGCCGTGGCGCGCCTGGGCGGCTGGTCCCTCCTGGCCGCCCCGGTCCCTTAGCGAGCCGACCATAACGATTATTATCGCCGGCCGTCCACGACGGCGCCGTGGAGCACGGCGTACCACTTCTGGCGCTTGTCGCCCTCCTCGTCCCGACGTTGCCCGCTGCCCAAGCCGACGTCGGCGCGTCCGTGATCGAATGGGACGCGGGCGCTTGGCGCGGCCCCGTCGCTCTCCGACTCGACTTCGAGTTGACGCAGGCCACGACATGCAACCTCGAATTCACGGGCCGCGGCGACTCCCTGCATGGACCCTCGCACATGCTTACGATCGAGGCGCCCTACGATGGCCCGCGCCTCGTCCTCGTCGACACCGACGAAGTGATCCAGGTCCGCGTCGACGGCCACGACGTCCCGCCGCCCTCCACCGGAACCGTTTCCCCTGGCCTCGGGTACGGCGGCGCGTTGCCGTGGCGGGCCGGCGAGGCGCGCGTCCGCGTCTTCGCCAACGCCATCGACCCCGCCACGCTCGGACCCGCCGAGGCGATCGTCGGCCTTCGGGTCGAATGCGAGGACGCGGTCCTCCACCTTCGCGACGCGCGGGTGGCCACGGACGTCACCTTGTTCGACGCGACGGGACTCGACACGGGGGTCGGCGCCTCCGTTTCGACCACGAGTTCCGTAGTCGTGGGTGGGCTCGCGCGGACCCTGGATGCCGACCGCGTCGAAATCACCATCGCAGCGTGGTCGTCCTTCGGCACGATCCGACTTAACCACCCGGAGGGCGCGACCGAATGGGTCGAGTTGGCCTCGCCCGCTCGTTGCATCGTCCCGGACCCGACCGGCCTGGCTCCTCCTTGTCCGCCGTTCCGGGTCCACGAGGGCCCGGCTGGCACCTATGCGACCGAGTTTCTCCTCGTCGAACCCGCGGGCGGCGTCTTCGCCGGCGCGGTCGCCGGACTGGAGCCACCCGCCGACCTGCCCCAACTGCCGCCGGTGCTGGTCGACAGCTATTCGATGTAGCGGAGGGCTTCCGCCGGGGGGATCCGCGACGCCTTGATGATGGGCGCGAGCGTGGCCAGCATCGTGGCCACGAACGCGATGAGCGCGATGCCGCCCAGCTCCGTCCAGGGCACGACATAGTCGAGTCCTTCTTCCCGGACCTGGGTCACCCAGACGCCGAAGCTCACGAGGAACGCGACGGCGGCGCCGATCAGGATGCCGGAGAGCACGAGGGCGCCCATCTCGATGAGGAACGCGCGGCGGATGTCCCGGCGCTGGAAGCCGAGGGCACGCATCATGCCGATCTCCTGCCGGCGCTCGATGATGCTTCGCGCGGTGACGATGCCGAGGCTCAAGATGCCGATGATGAGGCCGAGGCCGAGGAAGAGCTGGATGAGGGTGAAGATCTGGCGGAAGGATTCGTTGCGTTCGAGAATCTGCGTGCGGATGCTCACGGCGTCCATGCCCACGTCGCGGTAGGCGGCCTCGAAGTCCTTGGCGACCTCGTCGTGGTCGAGGCCCTCCTCGAGCGTGATGAGGATCATGGTGTCGGTGTTGGGGTAGAGGGTCTGGACCTCGTTCTTGGGGAGCCAGATGCCCTTGTAGTGGAACTGGTCTTGGATGCCGACGATGCGGTAGGGTCGGACGGATTGGCCGACGTGGAGTTCGAGGGTCTCGCCGACGGTGTGGGCGCCTTCGTTGCCTTGCTCGTCGAGGCTGTAGTGGCGCGAGACGATCACGAGGTCGGTGCGCCGGGCGGCGTCGAGGTAGGCGTCGCGGTCGCTGTCATAGGCCGCGTCGCGTTCGCGCAGCTGGAAATCGTTGACGGCGGCGAAATGTTCGTCGAAGCCCCACACCTGGTCGAGGGGCGGGCCGAACTGGGCGGTGGTCTCATTCTCGACGGTGATGAGTTCGCCGCCGTACTGGAGGAAGAAGGGAAGGACGTCGTAGTAGGCGACGTGGTCGAGGAGGTCGGGGTTGTTGCCGTGGTCCTCGAGTCGTTGGATGGGGACGGTGGTGTGGGCCTCGATGTCGTAGCCGCCGGATTCTTTCTCGGGGTCGGGGCGGAAGATGGAGCCGAAGATGCTGAAGAGGGTGACCATGAGGAGGATGACGGCGAACATGCTGAGCGTCATGCCGGTGCGGAAGCGGCGGTGGAGGGGGTAACTGGTGGCGGGTTTGGCGACGGCGCGCAGGCCCGGGATGCGGGCCAGGAGCGATCCGAGGCCGCGGGCGGCGGATTCGCTGTAGACGACGATGACGACGAGGCAGAGGCCCATGATGACGGCGCGGATGGGGTCGAAGGCGTTGTCCTGGAAGGTCTCGTAGGTGTGTTCGTAGAACACGCTCACGGCGAGGTACGTGAAGAGGAGGAGCGCGAGGGGCGGGTAGACGCGGCGGCGCGCGTGTCGGCGGCGCAGCAGGAGCCCGATCCCGAGGACGAGGAAGGTGGGGCCCATGACGGAGGCGGGGAAGTCGGACGCCGTGATCGCGAAGGCGCTGAGGAACAAACCGAGGGCGAATAGGGCGAGCCCGGCCCAGAGGCTGAGGCCGCCGCGGATGTGTTCCGGCTCTTCGAGGTTGCGGATGGCCCGCACGACGTTGAGGCGGCTGGCGCGTCGCGCCCCGATGTAGACCGTGCCGAGGGTGAGGAGGATGCCGAGGGCGAAGGCCAGTTGGAGGCTCGCGGCCTCGATGCGGAACGGGATGGGAGGAAAAACGTCGGAGTCGCCGAAGAAGTTGAAGCCCCAGATGAGGACGGCCGCGAGCCCAAGGCCCGCGACGGTGCCGAGGGCGGCGGCGACCACGGCGTAGATGGCGCCTTCGATCGTGAAGACGCGGGTCAGGTGCTTGCGGCGGAGGCCGACGGCGCGGCTGATTCCGAGTTCGGCCTTGCGTTCCTCGGCGAGCATGGTGAAAATGTTCACGATGAGGAGAAGGCCCGCCAGCACGGCGAAGCTGCTGAGGAAGACGAGGAAGACGCTGAACTGTTCGCCGACCTCTTCGGCTTGGCCCAGCCAGAACACCTTGTCGTCGTTGGCCTTGAGGGATTGGATGGCGGGGTGGTCGGGCGTCTTCTGTTTCGTGGCGTCGAGCCGGTCCTCGAGGACGGGCAAGGCTTCGTCCGTGCGGTCGCCGCCTTCTTCGACGCCGCCGAGGTTGCTCACCTTCACAAAATTGACCTGGTCTTTTCGGTCCAGCCAATCCTGGGCGACGTCGAGGCGAAGGTAGAGGTTGAGGGGCGTCGGGAGCTTGAAGTTGGGGGCTTTCCCCCCCTCGCTGATGAAGGCGACGCGGACCGTGCGGGTCTCTTGGGCGAGCGGGCCCTGGCCGCGGAGCTGGTCGGGCTCGAAGTCGGGGAACTGTTGGCGAAGCTCCTTGACGCGTTTCTGGAACGCGTCCGGGTCGTAGATGGGTTCGAAGGAGGCGATCGTGACGTTGAAGGCCGTCTGGGCCGCCGTCTTGGCGAACACGCGGATCGTCCATTCGCCCGCCGACAGGGGGTCGGCGAGGCTCCCCGGCACGTCGATGATGACGCCGTCGGGCGCGAGGTTGGCGCCGGTCGTGTTCGTGTAGACGTTGCCGCGGGGATCGTGGAGTTCCCAGTCGAGGTCGACGCCGGACGACCGGTCCCAGGCGAGCACGCCGCTCACGCGCACGAGGGCGCCCGAGAGAGAGACATCCTGCTTCCAGGGGACGGATTCGACTTGGGGGCCCAAGGGCGGCGGCAGGCCCGTCGTCGCGCTCACGCCGACCTGGCCCACGAGCGTCTGGAAGCCGGGCAGGACCGGGTCGAACGGTTTGCCGAAGTTGAGCGTGAGGGTGTCGCCGATTCGCGCATCGAGTTGCTCGGCGGCGCGCTGGTCGAGGACGACCTCGTTCGTGGCGAGAGTCTCCCCGGTGAACCGTTCGTCGCCGCTCTCGAAGGTCCCGAAGGGTCGGTCCGCGGCGGGGTCGAAGCCGACGAGGCGCACGCCAGGCTCGTAGAGGTCGGTGCGTTCGTTGGTGACGGCGGCGGACCAGAGGATGTTTCCGCCCACGGCGTCGGTCACGTCGGCAAGTTCGGCGTCGGAGGCGAGGTCGCGTTGGACGGATTGCGGGAAAAAGTTGTAGCCGTCGAGGTACACCGTCTCGTCGATTTCCAGGAAGGAATCATACGTGGCTTGGACGATGGCGTACTCCATGGAGTCGCTGGTGACGAAGGCGGCACTCACGAGCGCGCTGCCGACCAGGAGGCCCAGGACGATGAGAATGGTCTGGCGCGGCCGGCGTTTCGTGTTGCGGATGGCGACGGCGGCCAGGATGCGGTGCCGCAGCGCCACGAGGGCGACGAGGAGGAGGGCCGCCACGGCCAGGGGGAAAAAGACGTCGCTGACAGCCATGGGCTCACTTGGTGCGGATGCGGGGGGCCGCGTTCGTGACGGATTCGATGTGGCCGTTGCGCATGCGGACGGTTCGGTCGCATTCGGCGGCGACCTCGGGCGCGTGCGTGACGATCACGTAGGTCTGCTGGTATTTTCGGTTGAGGTCCTTGAGGAGGCGGATGATGCCTTGGCTGGTGTCGCTGTCGAGGTTGCCTGTGGGTTCGTCCGCCCAGACGATGGCGGGCTCGTTGACGACGCTGCGAGCGACGGCGACGCGTTGCTGTTCGCCGCCCGAGAGTTCCTTGGGCTTGTGGTGCACGCGTTCCGCCAGGCCGACCTCGTCCAGGACGGCCAAGGCGCGGCGGCGCGCCTCCCGCGTGGTCGAGCCGCTGACGAGAAGCGGGAGTTCGACGTTCTCGACCGCCGAAAGGACCGGCAGCAGGTTGAAGGACTGGAACACGAACCCCATGCGCCGGGCCCGGTAGGTGGTGCGTGCATCGTCCGTCATGCGGGCGAGGTCCTTGCCCTCGACCTCGATTGTCCCTTCGTTGACCTCGTCGAGGCCGCTCAGGCAGTTGAGGAGCGTGGTCTTGCCGCAGCCGCTGGGCCCCATCACGGCGACCATCTCGCCCCGATGCACGTCGAGGCTGACGGTCCGAAGGGCCTGGACGGAGACGACGCCGGCGTCGTACGTCTTGGAGACGTTGTCGGCGCGGACGATGGCGCCGTCGTGTGCGGGGCTCGGCATGGAGGATTCCCCATAGAGTCCCGTTCTTAATCCTGATGCCTACCCTTTGCGGGGGAAAGCCGGCGTTTGGCCAGCTTCGGAGGACGAGGGAGCGGGCGACCGGGGCGTCGCGTCAGGCTCGCTGTGAGGGTTCGCTCGCCATCCAGGCCGCCACGTCCGCTGGCAACGGGCGAGAAGCTGGGTCGACGCCCAAGGCAGCGGCGACTTCCTCCGTCGGGACCACGCCCGCCTTTCGTCGCACGGCGGTCTTGAGGAGGAGACTCGTGACGAGGTCTTCGGCGCGGTGGATCTCGTGGTGGATCACGAACCATTTCTCATCCCAGCCGACGAGCCGCGTCGTGATCCGGATCTTCTGGAACAGGCGGACCTCGCGCCGGTAACGGACGTGGGCCGAGGCGACGACGGGGTACCAGCCGTTCTTGCGGGCGATGCGGAAGAGACCGAGGCGAATCACGAGGTCGTTGCGGCCGAAGTTCGTTAGCGTGAGGGTGCGGCCATCGTTGAGGTGGAGGTTGAAGTCGAGGTCCCCTGGCCACACGCGGAATTGAAGGACGCTCGCGTCGCCCAGCCCGAGTCGGTGCCGTTTGAAGACGCCGCGCAGCAGGACCTTCGCGAACCGGAGCCAGGGATACATGGGGCCGGCCGACTAGGCCGGGGTGGCGCTTGAAGCCTTCGGGACATCATTCGAGATCGTACGCGACGACGTAGCCTTGGCCCGACGACGCGGGCATCACGTTCCGCGCCACGATGTAGGCGCGCCTCGCTTCGTCGTCCAGAAGGAGGGCGCGGGGGGCTTCGTCGCCGGGTTGGGGGCCGGGCGGTTGGCGAAGGGCCGTCGGCGCGCCGGCCGTGTCCCACGTCGAAAGGCGGACGTCGCGGGCCGCTCCGATGCCCGTGTCCAGCACGAGGACGCCGTCATCGAGGGCGCCGGCCGCTTGTCCGGGTGCGGCGGATTGGGGCAGGTGCCGACTCCAGGTGGAGACGCCCGTGGCGGCGTCGAGCGAGAGAATCTGGGTCTCGTAATCGGCCAGCGCGCCGCCGACGAAGGGGACGCAGGCGCACGTGACGCCTTCCGTGACCAGGTAGAGGCGGGAACCGTCCGGCGAAACGTCGATGGCGGTGCCGTAGTCCGTGCTCGTCCAGGGGATGACGCCGGTGGCCTCGTCGAGGTCGAGGAGCCCAATCGCCATGTGCGTCCAAAGGCGGGCGCCGGTCGCGACGTCGTAGGCAATCGTGACGGCGTCGATGCTGCTCCATTGCGATTGGCTTTGCCCGGTCACGAAGACGACGGCGCCGTCGGGGCGCGCCGTGACGGCCATGGCGATGTCGCGGCGCTTGAGCGTGCCGTTGTGGTAGTCGGTCCAACGGGCCGACCCGTCGTCGGTCGCGAGGGTGACCGTGGAATAGTCCCAGCCGTTGGGTTCGAAGCCGAACGGGTCGAGGCTGGTGGTGGCGTAGCCGGCCGCGGTGAGGGTTTTGCCGTCCGGGTTCACGTCGAGGGCGAAGAAGACGTCGGAGCCGAGTCCGCCCGCCGAGTGCGCGTACCTCCACGCTTCGTCTCCGGTGACCGCATCGAGGCGCACCACGAGGCCGTCGAAGTCGTGGCCATCGGGCGAGGTG
>CAYVGY010000002.1:5733-6166 GCA_964451065.1 uncultured Halobacteriales archaeon | reverse complement strand
CGTAGGCGCCATCGAATCCGGTACCCGCCGCGCCGTCGATGAATGTCCACTGGACGGTGCCGGTGGCGGCATCGATGCCGAGGACCGTGAAGTCCCGTCCGCCCGTGGACGTCGTCGAGAAACCGCCCACGAGGACCATGTTTCCCAGGGGGTCGTAGGCGACGGGCCGGACGAACGAGGCGTCGACCAGGGCATCTTCGCCGCCCGCGGGGCCGTCCCAGCGTGTCCGCCAGCGTTCCTGGCCGTCCGATACGTCGAGCGCGGCGACAAGGATATCGGAGGGTCCGCCGGCGGGCCCCGCGTAGCCGGCCACGTAGAGGGTTCCGTCCGGCGCTAGGGCGCCGCCCACGAGGGACACGCCGTCGGGCTCGGCGAACGCGCGCGTCCAGGCGGGACACGCGTTGAGGGAACCGGCGAAGGCGCAGGGATCGAA
>CAYVGY010000002.1:0-5723 GCA_964451065.1 uncultured Halobacteriales archaeon | reverse complement strand
GTCGAGGGGGCACCCAAGGAGGTGAGTACGGCCGGGCCGAGGATTGAAAGGCTCACGAAGGCCGAGATTGGACGCATCAGGGACGCCGCGGCCTGCCACGTATTAGTGGATTTTGGTTCTCCTGGGTTCATGGCCCGTGGGCGCCGCGCGGCCTATGGAGCGACGGCGCGGGGAGGGGCCGCGAGACGTTCCGCCGCGCGTTGGGCCTCGTCGAGGATCCGTTCCGGTTTGAGCGTACGGTAGTCGTCGCCCACCTTCAGCACGTTGCCATCGACGATGGTGGCGTGGACGTCGTCGGCGCGGGCGGCGTAGACGAGGTGGCTGACCGGGTCGTGGAGCGGGGTCAGGCGGGGTTTCTTGAGGTCGACCAGGACGAGGTCGGCGCGTTTCCCGACCTCGATACTGCCGACCTTCCTTTCCAGGCGGAGGGCCGCGGCGCCGCCGCGGGTGGCCAGATCGAACACGGTGTGCGCGGGGACAATCGTGGAGTCCCATCGCGCCTGCTTGTGGACGAGGGCCGTGAACTTCATCGTCTCGAACATGTCGAGGGGGTTGTTGCTGGCGGGGCCGTCCGTTCCGAGGCCGAGCTTGGCGTCGGCGGCCATGAGTTCAGGCACCGGGCACGTGCCGCCGGTGGCGAGTTTCATGTTGGAGACGGGGCAGTGCGCGACGGACGCCCCGGCGCCGGCGATCGTGCGGACCTCTTCTTTCGTGATCCACCCGCAATCGGCCAGCACGGTCCGCTCGCTGAGCGCGCCGGTCTCCTGGATGAAGGCGAGGGGGCGCTTGCCCTTGTTCTTGAGGAGGTCGTAGACCTCGGTGCGGGTCTCGTGCGCGTGCGTGTGCAGGAGCGTGTCGTACGTGCGTGCAAGGTCGGCGGCGCGGCGGAACGTGGCGGTCCCGCAGGTGTATGCGGCGTGGGGGCAGATGGCGCCGCGCACGAGCGGGTGGTCCTTCCATTTGGCGAGGAACTTCTCCGCTTCAGGGAGTTTGGGGTTGGGGTCGTCGTCGCCTTTGGTCTTGCCGAGGTCGACCATGCCCCAGCCGGCGTAGCCGCGCAGGCCGGCCTTGGCGCATTCGTCGGCCACCGCGTCTTCGAAGAAGTACATGTCGTTGAACGTGGTGGTGCCGCCGGCGATGAGTTCGAGGGCGGCCAGGCGGGTGCCGACGCGGATGTCGTCTTCCTTCATGCGGTCCTCGGCGGGCCAGATGCGGGTCTGGAGCCACGATTCCAGCGTGAGGTCGTCGCCGTAGCCGCGGAACAGCGTCATGGCGAGGTGGGTGTGGGTGTTGACGAGGCCCGGAAGAAGCAGCATGCCTTTGGCGTCGATGATCTCGTCGGCGCGCTCCTTCACCTCGCCGACCTGGGCGATGACGCCGTCGCGGACGAGCACGTCGACGTCGAGGACGCGGCGCTGGGCGTCCTGCGTGAGGACCTTGGCGCCGCGGATGCGCAGCGTGGTCAACCCGTCACCTTCGCCAAGCTGATCGTGACCTTCTCGCCCTCGATGTCCCATTCCTTCGTGTGGGGCGTGGCGGGGCCCTCGCCGAGGCGGATCTCGCGGGAGCGCGTCTCGTCCTGGATGTGCTGGGTCCAGGCCTTGAGGAAGCCGAGGACGTTGGGTTCGGCGCGGATGGTCGTGGCGATGGCGTCGGTGATCTGGAGCCGCGCCTCTTTGCGCATCTCTTGGATGCGGCGCGTGACCTCGCGGGCCCATCCTTCGGCCTCGAGTTCGGGCGTGCGGGTCGCGTCAAGAAAGAGCGTGTAGGGGCCGACGTCGGCCTTGAGCGTGCCTTCGGCGGCCACGGCCGTGATCTGGAAATAACTCCGGTCGAGGTCGCGCCCGGCCATCGCGACGTGGCCGTTCTTCACGAGGTCTCGACCCAGCGTGCGTGGGTCGGCGTCGCGCGCGGCCGCGAGGACGGCCTTCGCGTCCGCCTTGAGCTCTTTTCCAACAAGGGCCTGTTGGATCTTGGCCTCGTAGTCGACGAGGCCCTCGGCCGTCTTGTCAGAATGGACTTCCTTGACGTTGGCTTCTTCTTGGAGGATCGGGAGAAGTTGTTGAAAGAGCTGCGAGGGCGCATCGGCCCGCACGAGCGTGATGCGGCGGATGGGGATGCGGGTCTTGATGCCGGCCTTGCTGCGCAACGACCGCGCGGCCTCGGTGAGGGCGCGGATCTGGCGCATCTCGAGTTCCAACGGGGTCTCGGCGGCGGAGCCGGCGGCCGCGGGGTAGTCCGTGTGGTGGACGCTGGCGGGGTCGCTCCTGCTGCGCAGTTGTTGGTAGACGGCCTCTGTCACGAAGGGAGCGAAGGGCGCGGCGAGGGCGGCGACGGTCTTGAGGGCGTGGTGGAGCATGGCGTAGGCGTCGGCCTTGTCGGCGCTCGCCTCCTCGCCCCAGAACCGGCGGCGGCTGCGGCGGAGCCACCAGTTGCTGAGGTCGTCGAGCAGGAACCCTTCGACGGCCTGTGCGGCCTTGTGGAGGTTGTACGCATCCGCCTCCGCCGCCGCGGTGCGCGAGACCGTGGCGAGGCGGTCCAGGAGCCAACGGTCGAGCAGGTTGGCGGGTTGCAGCCGCGGGGGGGCCTTCTCGGGCGTCCAGCGGTCGAGTTCGGCATAGCCGGCGTAGAACTGGTAGCTGTTCCAGAGCGTGAGGAAGAACCGGGTGAGGGTGTCGCGGATGGCGGCGGGGAAGAACCGTTTGTCCGCGTAGGGCGCGCTGGACGAGAGGAGGTACCAGCGCATGGCGTCGGCGCCGTACTGCTTGAAGACCTCGTTGGGGTCGGTATAGTTCTTGAGCTTCTTGCTCATCTTGAGGCCTTTCTCGTCGAGGACGAGGCCATTCACCACAACGTTTCGGTACGAGGGCCGGTCGAAAAGGAGCGTGGACTCGGCCAGGAGAGTGTAGAACCAGCCGCGGGTCTGGTCGATGCCCTCGGCGATGAAGTCCACAGGGTGCGACAACTTCTCGAACGCCTCGCCCGACGACTCGCCCATGTAGTGCCACTGCGCGAATTGGGCGGCGCCGGAATCGTACCAGGTGTCGATGACGCTCGCTTCGCGGTCCATGCGCGTGTTGCACTTGGGGCAGACCAGGTGGAGTTCGTCGACGGCGGGTTTGTGGAGGTCGAGGTTGGGGTCTTGGAGGCGCCGCTTCGTCTCGGCGTCGCCTTTCTTGGCGAGCTCTTCGAGGCCGCCGATCGATTCCACGTGCTTGCACTTGCCGCAGGTCCAGATCGGGAGCGGCGTGCCCCAGTACCGGTCGCGGCTCAAGGCCCAGTCGCGGACGTTCCCGATGAACTCGCCGAACCGTCCATCCTTGATGTGGGCGGGGACCCAGTTCACGGTGTCGTTGTTGGCGACGAGTTGTTCGCGCTTGGCGCTCATCTTGATGAACCACGAGTCGCGGGCGTAGTAGAGGAGGGGCGTGTTGCAACGCCAACAGAACGGGTAGTCATGCTTGTGGACCTTGACGCGGTAGAGGAGCCCCGCCGAGCGGAGGTCCTCGATGATCAGGGAGTCGGCGTCTTTGACGAATTTGCCGGCGTAGGGCGTGACCCAGTCGTGGAAGGTCCCGTCCGACTTCACGGTGTGATGAAGCACGAGGTCGAGGCCAGTACATAGGACGTAGTCGTCTTCGCCGTACATGGCGGCCGTGTGGACGATGCCAGTCCCATCCTCGGTCGTCACGAACTCCGCCGGGTAAACCTTCCAAGATCGCGAGAGGCGCTGCGGGCCCTTCGGGCCGAGCGGATTCGTATTCGGCTTGCCTAGCTCGTCCTTCAGGTGGCCGCGAAGGGACGGGAAGAGGGGCTCGTATTCCCATCCGACGAGTTTCGAACCGGGGAGCGTCTCAAGCACATCATGCTCGCCGCGCAGGACGCCGAGGCAAGAACGGGCAAGAACGTAGATCTCCTGCGGCGCATCCGGTCCTTTGGGTCGAACCCGCACGTACTCGATGTCGGGCCCGACGGCGAGGGCGACGTTCCCCGGGAGCGTCCACGGCGTCGTCGTCCACGCCAGCAGGAATTCCTTGGGCCGGTCCTTGAGGCGGAACTTGACGAAGATCGAGGGTTCCTCGACTTCCTTGTAGCCGAGGTTCACCTCGTGCGAGGAGAGCGCCGTGTCGCAGCGGGGGCAATGCGGCGTGACGCGGTGCCCCTTGTAGAGGAGTCCCTTCTTCCAGGCCTGGTCGAGGCTCCACCAGACGCTCTCGATGTAGGAATTGTCGAGCGTGACGTAGGGATGTTCGAAGTCGAGCCAGAACCCGACCCGTTCCGACATCCATTCCCCTTCTTTCTTGTAGCGGAAGATGGACCCGCGGCACTTCTGGTTGAAGGGCCCGACGCCGTAGCGTTCGATGTCCTGCTTGTTCTTGAGGCCCAGCTCCTTCTCGACCTCGATCTCGACGGGGAGTCCGTGGCAGTCCCAGCCGGCTTTGCGCTCCACGCGGAACCCGCGCATCGTCTTGTAGCGGCAGACCGAGTCCTTGAGCGTCCGCGTGAGGACGTGGCCGGGGTGTGGGAGGCCGTTGGCGGTCGGCGGGCCTTCGAGGAACACGAACGGCTTGGCGGACCGGCGGTGGTCGATGGAGCCCTGGAACGTCTTGTTCGCGCGCCAGAACTCGATGACCTGTTTCTCCAGCGCGTCAGGCTGGTAGGTCTTGCCGAGCGCGAACGCCATGGGCGGCGCGGGAAGTGGCCGTTCGGCTATAACCGCGTCGTCAACTCGGCGCCGATGAACGGACGTAGGGTTCGTCATCCCGGGTCACAGGCATGTCTTTCGCCCGATTCGCGCAAGGGACGCGGCGACGACTATGGGGAAGCCCGACCAATCTCACGGAACCTCGGCCGCGGCGCGGCGACTCTGGTCGAAACCCCGGCCGCATCAGGTCCGGAGCCGAAAGGCGCCGGAAAGGGTGCCGCTTTATGAAGAAAGTCTGAGGGTTTACCCGTGGCGCATGGTGGCGAGTCCAGTCCGATGTTATTAACTAGGTCCCCAGATTTCCATTATATAGGCCCGGGAAGGACGAGGGCCAGCGCGGCCGGACCATGTCTCGAATCGAGATTCAAAACGTCGTGGCGTCCGCCACCGTGGCGGACGAGCTGGATTTGAACGCCCTCGCGGTCGCGCTCACCGACGCCGAGTACGAGCCGAGCCGGTTCCCGGGCCTGGTGCTCCGCATGGCGGAGCCCAAGACCGCCGCGCTCCTGTTCCGTTCCGGCAAGATGGTGTGCACGGGCGCCAAACTGGTCGAAGACGTGGGCCGCGCCATCAAGAAGGTCTGCGACCGCATCGAGGCCGCCGGCGTCAAGACGATCCACCGCGACCCCAAGATCGAGATCCAGAACATCGTCGCTACGTCGAACCTCGGCGCCGAACTCAACCTCAACGCCGTGGCCATGGGCCTCGGACTCGAACACGTCGAGTACGAGCCGGAACAATTCCCCGGCCTCGTCTACCGGATGGCGAGCCCCAAGGTCGTCCTGCTCCTTTTCGGGTCGGGCAAGCTCGTGTGCACAGGCGCCCGCAAGCCCCAGGACGCCGAGGACGCGGTCCAGAAGATCGAAGCCGAGCTTCGGTCCATTGGATTGATGTAGACGCTTTGCTGCTACATCTTAAGAAGCTTCCAAACGCTCGCGACGCCTAGGACCAGCCAGGCGATTGCCGTTGTCGTCTCTGGATGAATTCCAGCGGCGATAAGAAGATGGCAGACCGACTT
>CAYVGY010000001.1:62470-86121 GCA_964451065.1 uncultured Halobacteriales archaeon | reverse complement strand
GGCGGCGTGATTGCGGGGCCAACGCGAACCGAAGTTGAGCCCAAGCGGGCGGCGGCCGACGCTCAAGGTGCAAAACACGTGCAAACGATGGCCGAGCTCTTGTGCCTGCGGCCCAACGCCCGCGTCGACCACGTCGAGCCCTAGGCTCGACGCATCAATACGCCTCGCCGGCCGGTCGGCGACCAAGCCCGATGCCTCCTTCGGAAAAGGACAATACGAAACCGGCGAGGCGAGGACCGCCGCCGTGGCCAGACCTCGGGAGCCTGCGCCGCCGACCGCGATCTTCACGTCCCCTTTCGGTTCGTTTCGGCGACAAACGGGCGACCCCGGTTTGCTGCACGATCGCCATGCTGCAGAGAAGGTCCGTGGTATCGGTCGGGGCGGCTTCAGATGGAAGACTGGACCAGGCGCGTGTACTCGACGATGATTCGGGCGAACTGAAGGCCGCGTTTTCGGCCCTCCGCCTTCCGGCGCCCGGCGGCCCCCATCGCGTCGGCCGCCGGTCCGTCGACTTGTAGGCGGCGCATTGCTTCGGCCATTGCGTCCGTATCGCCCCATTCGTGGAGGATGCCGTCCGCGCCGTCGTCGACGAGGAAGGGGATGCCTCCGACCCTGGCGGCGATGACCGGCCGCCCTTGGGCCCAGGACTCGAGGACCACCAAGCCCAGGCTCTCGTAGCGGCTCGGCAACACAAGGGCCCTTGCCCCGCCCAGGAGGGACCGCTTGCGGGCGTCGTCGACGCGGCCTTCGAAGGTTACGCGGCGTTCGACTCCGAGGCGCTGGGCGAGTTGTTCGAGCCGGGCACGTTGGCCCTCGTCGGGCCCGGCTACAATGAGCCCTGTCGATGTCGGGCAACGGGCGAGCGCGCGCATCGCGTGGTCGATGCTCTTCTCGGGGTGGAGCCGCCCCAAGTAGAGGTAGTAGGTTGTACAGCCGTCGGGCGGGTGGCCTTTCGGCGATGGTTGAAACGCTTCTTGCGGCACGCCCTCGGGAAGAACGCGGATGCGCTCGGCGGGGTAGCCAAGGTCGACCAACCGGTCCCGGTCCACCGGTTGGTTCACGATGGCCAGATCGATGCCACGCATCGTACGACGCGCCCGGACGTTTCGGTGCCACCAATGGTAGGCGCGGTGAAGGGGCGTCGGGGTGGGAATAAGGACGCCGTGGTGGACCGACACGACCTCTGGGACCCTGGGGCCGTGGCGGACAATCCAGTCGTGGGTCCAAAGACCGAACCCATGAAGATGGACGATGTCGCCACCCAGATTAGGCTCGAAGCGGGTCGTGTAGTAGCCCCACTTGGCCCGGGCGGGCCAACGCCGCACTCGAACGCCGCCCACCTCGTCCTCCGGCCTGAGCTGGCGGCCCTCCACATCCCGGTCGAGGCAGTGGACCGTCACGTCGTGGCCCTCCGCGACGAGGAACCGAGCCAATTCGCCAACGGACGACTCGATTCCCCCGACCACCGGATGGAACCGCGGCGCAACGAGGTCAATCTTCAGGCGACCTCACCTGTTGGACACGACGTTGGGCGCGGACGCCTTTGAGGAACGCGGCGGGCTTGAGGAACCAAGCCAAGAGCTCGTATCGGTGGCGGAACCGAACGGGGGTGGCCGCGCTCCGCGCCGCGGCGCGGGCGAGCGACCCATTCTTTCGGAACGCCATGGTCGCCCCCACCATGTACCGATACTTTCGCCGCATGAGTTTGCGCACCGTGTCGATATGGCTTTGGTCGTGGTAGACCCACGCTTCGGGCACGAAGGTGCCCCGGAATCCGGCGGCGAGGGCCCGCAGGTTCACATCGTAGTCCTCCCCGCCCCATCGGAACGCGGGATCGAACGAACCGATGCGTTCGAAAACGGAGCGGCGCCAGGCGGAGTTGCCCATGGGCAACGCGGAGATGTCCCGGGCCACGACCTCTGAATAGAACCAGTCGTCGTGGCGATTGAGGTACGTCTCCACGTCCGACTTGCCCGGGGCGAAGGGTCGCGTCGGGCCGCCAGCAAAGTCGAAGCCGCCCGCCACAATCGGTTTCGTCAGGGAAGCCAACCATGCGGGTGGAGCCACCTCGTCCGCGTCCAGAAAGGTGGCCACGTCCGTGGACCGGAGGCGAATTGCCGCGGCGCGCGTCTGCGCTACAGATCCAGGCAGGATTTCCAAGTGAATCCGGGTGTCGCGCGACGCGAACGAACGGACCAGGGCCACAGTGGCGGGCCTTGATCCGCCGTCGGCGACGAGGATTTCAACAGGCGGCAAGGTCTGGGACAAAAGACTCTCCATGGCGCGGAGCACTCGGTGGTCGTTGAGGAGGGTAATGATGACTCCGACCTTCATGGCTGGACGTCCACGGATTCCCGACCCTTCGGTCGAGGGGCCAGAGCGGGGCGTGCTATTTGAGCCGGCGGGCCTGGGGGGACGATGTCGCAGAGGGAACCTCAGGCAACGTTTTTACTTGCGCGAACGGGTGCGGAGTCCCGATGGTGTCCCCGCCCAGCATTCCTGCACCGCCCGCCGCGGTGTTTGTCGACCGGGATGGCACCCTCAATGAGGACCCGGGGTATGTACATCGGCCGGAGGATCTGGTTTTGCGGCCAGGGGTCCTGGAGGGTCTCAAGCTCCTTGCGGGTAGGAGCCTCCCCCTGATCGTAGTGACGAACCAGGGAGGGATTGGCTTGGGCCGCTACACGGAGGATGAAATGCGGGAGTTCAACGCCGCCCTGGAGCGCACCGTCCGACCCCACGGCATCGGCTTTACGGGATTCTACTGGTGTCCCCACCACCCGCACGCGACGCGCCCCGAACTGCGGGGTCCGTGCGCGTGCCGCAAGCCCGAACCCGGCCTTCTGTTGCGCGCCGCCGCGGAACGGGGATTGGACCTGGCGGCTTCGTGGATGCTGGGCGACCAGGAGCGCGACGTGGAGGCCGGACAGCGGGCCGGCTGCCGAACGGTCCTCATCGGAGGGACGACCCACACACGAGCCGATTTCGTGGCTTCGGACTTCCTGGCGGCGGCCCGCGTCGTAGACAAGGCGCACCTTGGTGAAATGTCCGCGAGAGAGGAGGAACTGTCATGACGTCACCCCAGATTGAACGCGTGCTCGTCAACGAACTTGAACAGCACCTTCGTGTGGCCTCCGAGGCATTCACGTCCCCGGGCTTTCTTGGCCAGGTCGCCGAATGCACGCTTCTCGTCCTGGAGGCGCTCCGGGGCGACCATCGGGTCTTCTTGTGCGGCAATGGCGGGAGCGCCGCTGACGCGCAGCACATCGCCGCCGAGTTCACCGGCCACTTCAAACAGGAACGGAAACCTTTGCCCGTCCAGGCCCTGAACGTGAACGCGTCGAGCATCACGGCCATCGGCAACGACTACGGCTACGACCACATCTTCGAGCGTGAGGTCCAAGCCTACGGGCGTACGGGCGACGTGCTGATTGGAATTAGCACCAGCGGAAACTCGCCGAACGTGCTTCGAGCCATCGAGGCCGCCCAGGGGCTGGGTCTGAAGACGATCGGCTGGACGGGGCGAAAGGGCGGGAAGCTGGCGCTGGCCGTCGACGTGGCCGTCCGGGTGCCCAGCGACGACACGCCCCGCATCCAGGAAATGCACATCACCCTGGGTCACGCGATGTGCCAGGCGATCGACGCCGAACTCTTGACGCGCAACGCGGTGACGCCGAGCAACGCCTGAGGGGCGAAAGCCCTTTATGCGGCCGTCGAATGGTAAAGGTTTGATGGGAGGAAAGAAATTGAGGCCGTTCTTGACCATCGATGACGCCAAACTTGCGGGCCAACGGGTCCTCGTGCGGGTCGATTTCAACGTGCCGCTCGAAGCGGGCAAGGTCGCTGACGACACGCGCATCCGCGAATCCCTTCCGACGCTCCAGCGACTCGTCCAGGAGGGAGCCCGCGTCGTCGTGGCCAGCCACCTCGGCCGGCCGGGCGGGAAGCGCGACCCGGCGCTCAGCCTCGCGCCCGTGGCCGACCGGCTCTCGAAACTCCTCGGCGCCAAGGTCGGGTTTGCCGCTGATTGCGTGGGTCCCGAAGCGGAGCGCGCCGTGGCGGCCCTCCAGAACCGGCAGGTCCTGGTCCTTGAGAACCTCCGGTTCCACAAGGCCGAAGAGGAGAACAATCCAGAATTCGCCGAGGAGTTGGCGGGGTTAGCGGACGCCTACGTCAACGACGCCTTCGGAACGGCCCACCGCGCCCACGCGAGCACCGAAGGCGTCGCGCGCCACCTGCCCGCCTACGCGGGCTACCTCATGAAGAAGGAGCTCGACGTCCTCGGCGCCGTCCTGCAGAAGCCCGAACGTCCTTTCGTGGCGGTCTTGGGCGGCTCCAAAGTGAGCGACAAGATCGAGGTCCTCCAGAACCTGCTCCCGCGCGTGGACACGTTCTGCATCGGCGGCGCCATGGCCTTCACCTTCAGCCTGGCCCTGGGTGGCAAGGTCGGGGACAGCCTCGTCGAGAAAGAGAAGGTGTCGGTGGCGGAGCGGTTCCTACGCGACGCCCGGGAACGCGGCGTCGATGTGCTCCTTCCGTTGGATGTCGTCATCGGGCAAGAGGCCAAAGGCACGGGGCCCACCCGTGTCGTGCCGTTCGGCGAGGTCCCCGCCGGCTGGAAAGGCCTCGACATCGGCCCCAAGTCCGTGGAGCGGTTCGGCGAACGGATCGTGGCCGCCAAGACCGTCCTCGTCAACGGCCCCATGGGCGTCTTCGAAGTCGCCGAGTTCGCCGGAGGCACGCGAGGCGTCCTCGAGGCCGTGGCGGACTGTGCCGGCCAGAGCATCGTGGGCGGCGGGGACAGCGCTGCCGCGGCGGCCAAGTTCGGCCTCGCGGACCAGATGGGCCACATCTCCACCGGGGGCGGGGCGAGCCTCGAGTTCCTGGAAGGCAAGGCGCTTCCAGGCGTGGCGGCGCTGGCGCGGTCCGCGTCCATGGTGGCTCGTTAGGCCTGCGGGGACCGGCGGTAGCCGCGTGAAGCTTAAGGTCAGGCGGGTTCCCGGACGTCAACGGAATGCGGATTGTCCTCTTGAGCCATGAATTCGCGCCGGCGATTAACGGGTCGGCAAAGACCGCCGTTTCCTTGGCGAGGGCGCTACGTTCGGTGGGTCATGAAGTCACCGTTTTCACGCGCACTTACGACGGTCCACCAGGCGAGGAGGCGTTCGAGGGAATGATTGTGCGGCGCTTTCGACCGCGGCGCTTCCGACGGGTGCACCTGCCTCATCTACCCTACCGACAGGGTTTGCGATCCGCCGTCGCGGACGCGTTCGTCCTCCTGCATCAGGACACATGGATAGCGAACCAAGCCGTAGACTTATGGCCGAAGTTGAAGGGGGTTCGGGTCTACTTTCCCATCGAGTTCGACCCCGTCCACGGCAAGGGTTCTAGGTCGTCGGCGACACATCGTCTTTGGACGCGAATGGTCAACCGGCCGCTGCTCAAAGCATCCAGCATCGTCGCAGCCGTGACCCGCGCAGAGGCGCAAAGGTTGCGCGAATTCTTGGGCGCCGCGGCTCCCGTCGAGCTGATTCCGCTCGGCGTGGAAAAGGACGCGTTCGCCGTGGCGGCCCGGCCGGCACGAGCGCCGGAATCGCCGTATATTCTCCAGGTTTCCAGTCGGGCAAAGAACAAGCGGCGCGATTTGGCTATCCGCGTTGCGGAAAAACTCGGATCTGAAATCCCGTGGGCCTTCGTCGGCCCGGGGTCTGAATCCATCAATGGGGGTGGACTACATGGAATTGGCGTTGTTGGGGCGGAGGAGCTGCGAGGTTGGTACAGGGCGGCCCGGCTCCAGGTCACCACTTCCACCGTGGAGGGTTTCGGCCACACGCTTCTTGAGGGCCTGGCGCAGGGCACGCCTTTCGTCGCGCGACCGGTGGGCGTCGCCCCTGAATTGGCGGAGGCGGGAGCAGGAGCCTTGGTGCCGGGAACGGTCGGCGCTGACGATGACGCCGTGGTGGACGCATTCGCCAAGGCGACCAGGGCTGCATGGGATCGCGAGTGGCCCCGTGACTCCCTGAGGGCGTTGGCGCGTCCCTATTTGTGGACGCGGACCGCGGAGAGAGTTGAGGAAGTGGTTCGGGAGGCGACGTTGTGACGCTCTGGGATGGCCTTCGGCACACATCCCGCCAACTCTGTGGCGTGTGGGGCCGCTACGGCCGCCGAGACAGGCTGCATTTCTTCCACGACGCTTTGATCCGATAGCCGGCCCGGCTTGCGGGCTGGGTGCGGGCGACCGCAGCGGATGTGGACGTGTGCGGCGGGGTGTCGCTTGGCGAGGCCGAATGGCGGGCCTCGTTGGACCTCTTACGGTCCCTTGGGCTGGTGCCACATTACGCGCCCGCCAAGAACTGAGACTTCCTCAAAGCGTTCGCCGCCATCCTTCGGGAAGTGCCGACAGATGCCCCGGTGCTCGATGAGGGCAGTGGTTCTTTCAGCGTGATCGGGGAGTGGTTGGCTGGGGTCGGGCATCGCAACGTGCACGCTTGCGACTTCTTCATCGATGGAGTCGAACGATGGTCGCCGATGCGCTACCATGTGGTCGACTTGACGCGCACGCTGTTTTCAGACGGATCGTTTCGCGCCATCACTTGCCTCAGCGTCGTCGAACACAACGTGGACCTCGACCGGTTCTTCCCGGAAATGCAGAGACTTCTGCGCCCGCACTGCATGCCCCGGGTCAGTACCGATTATTGGCCCCGGAAGGTTCAGACGGATGGCATACAACCCTACGGGCCGACCGTGGGTGACACTAGGGTTTTTGACCGCCGTGAGTTGGCCGCCCTCGTCGGGACGGCAGAGGAGCACGGCCTGACCCTGCGCGGCGGAACGAAATACGAGGCAGACCGCGCCGTAATCTCGTGGCGTCTCATCCCGCCCCCTACACCTTCGCGTTTTTTCATTCCGGCGGTCTTGAAGCTCGGAACCGACGGCGCGCGACGAACCAGGCCCAGCGACGAACGAAGGGCTCCAGGATATCCACCTTGCTCCAGGGTTTTGGTTCTCGGGGCGGCAAGGAGGGCCGCTCCTTCATGAAGGCGGCGTGGCGGTGGCGGACCTCGTATTCGGCGATGGCGTAGTTCCGTTTCTTGCGGAGTACCCGACGGTAGCCTTGCAGGCGGGCATAGTCGTGTTGCAATACGGCGTACGGGACGTAGCTGCCCCGGAACCCGGCCTTGAGGGCTCGGACGTTGAGGTCGAAATCTTCGCCACCGCGCCCAAAACGGCGGTCAAACGCGTAGCCGTCACGCTCACGGAGCGATTGGAAAATGTCGCGCCGCCAGGCGGTGTTTCCCATGGGTGCATACACGACGTCGTGGGCTACGAAGTTTCGGTAGAACCAGGCGTCCATTCGTGCGTGATACCGTTCCCACGGGGTGGCCTGGGAAAGAGGCCGAGTCGGTCCCGCGGTAAAATCCGCCTTGCCTTCCCGTAGGGGCCGCGTCAAGCGGTCGAGCCATGCGGGCGTTGCGACCTCGTCCGCGTCAAGGAAGGCGATGAGGCGGCCCTCGCAGGCCGGCCAAGCCTGTGCCCGGGTCTCAGCGACCGTTCCGGGCGCGTCGAGCACGCGCACCGGGAAGCCAAGACTACCGCCGAGGCGTCGGTAGGCTTCGAGCTGCTCCGGGGAACTTCCGCCGTCGGCCACGAGGACTTCGATTGGACGGTGCGAACCTTCGGCCACGCTTGCTACGGCTCGAAGACCGCGGGAATCGTCGAGATGAGTGAGGAGGACCGTGACGTCGAGCCGCGTCATTTGTACGGCTCCAGGTCCACCGCGTATCGGCCCCGGCTGGACGCCCATGCGTCGCGCAAGGTACTGATGGCCAGGACTGGCACGCCGAGGCCCACGTAGGCCGCCAGTGTGTTGACGGGCCAACCTTGGACGTGGATGGGCAGGATTCCTTGGGAAGTCAAGGCGGCGTCAAGAACGAACAGGAGGAGGGTCCAATTTAGGAGGCATTTCCAGTTCCACCATTGTTGACCCATCCAGGCGCGGAGCGAGAATGATGGCGCCGAGGGGGCGGGAGAAGAAGGAGGATACTTGAGCGCGACGAATCCCTTCAGGAAAAAGGAGGCCAAGTTAATCGCCTTCAAGAGAGCAAAGAGCGCGCCGGCGTAGAGCCAACGGTCGTCTTCGAGGGAGCGCCAGACAACCCATGCCGTCGCGAAGCCGAGCAGAACGTGCAGGTAGACCTCGACCACGAAATTGTCCAGGTAGTATCCGCCCGGCGAGCCGCGGCGCTTCGCCCTGGCGACCTCCCCGTCGACGTGATCGAGCACCTCGGCAGCTTGGAGCAGGGCCAAGCCCAGCAACGGGGCCCAAATGCGGAGGCGAGTACCGAGTAGGAGGGCGATGCCGGCAGTGCCGAGGACGGCGGCGGTCCAGGAAACAGCGTTGGGTGAAACGGGGGTGCGGACCAGGAGCCACGTGATGGGAATCGACAGTCGGCGGTAGACGACGCGCGAACTGAACGCCTCGGTCTTCTTGAGGCAAATCGCCCGGAGTTCGGCCAGGGACGGCGCGGAGCCTGCGGGGGGGGGTTCCATTGGGTCGGGGAGGTCTCCGTGGGGTTTTAAGCCGCGCGAAGCGGCGCGTTCGCCGCCCATGGGGTCCAAACGCTTTTGAACGCCGCAACGGTGAATCGGCTGTGAGCAGCGCGCGGCCAAAAGAAATCGGTTCGCACTGGGAGACGCGCCGGGCAACAAACTATAACGAAATCGGATGGGTGCGGGAGCCACTTTTTCTTGACACGTTGGTGGAGGCGTGCGGGAGCGGCCACGCGGTGTTATCGCTCGGTTGCGGGACCGGCATGGTTCTGCGTCGATTGGCTGGACGGTTCCGACGGCGAGTCGGCGTCGACGTGTCCCAGGCGATGCTAGACAGGGGCGATTTTCGAGGAATCGAGACGCACTGCCAGACTCTGGAGACGATTCCGTGGCGCGACGAATTTGACCTCGTGGAGATGCGAAACGTTTTGCACTGCGTCCACGACCCCGCCGCGGCCATTGGGGCGGCCTTTCGGGCTCTTCGGTCGGGGGGTCGAGCGTTGCTTGTTGAAGGGGTGCCACCTCATTCTTTGGTGCAAGACCGTTACGTTGAGATCTTCAAACACTTGGAGGACCGGCACACCTTCCTCGACGGGGATCTCGTGGCCCTTGCGCGCGCGGCGGGTTTCCATGGGATTACGGTGGAACCGTTCTTCATGGAAAACGTGGATCTCCTAGACTGGATCGAAAAGGTCGCCCCGACGACAGAAGCAGCACGCACTGTGGAACGGCTTCACCGAACGGCGGGTGAAGATTTTTGGCGGATGTATGAGATGCGGGAACGGGGCGGCCGACTGCTCATGACCTGGCGCTTCTGCGTCCTGAAGGCGACGAAACCCGGCCCGCGGACGCCCGCTCGCGTCACGCCGAAGGCGATTTCGACGACGACCCAGCCGCACGATCGCGAATCAACGCCCGCAAGAGTTTCGTAATTCGGCGGTCACTTCGGCGCAACGCCCGCAACTGGGCCAAGCTCCGTGCAGTAGGTTCGCCCACGTCCCTCCGACGGGCCTCAGGAATCCGGGGGCGTACTTCGCGGAACAGGCGGAGGCCGTCGCGCACCGCGCCGTTTTTCCAGGGGCGCAGGACGGCGCGGACGTAAAACCACAATCTGAGGATTGAGGCGAGCGCGGACCCGCGGATTTCTTCGTAAGTGTACAGTTTGTTCTTCACCTTCTCAGCCTCGATGCGTCGACGGTTGGGAGCGCGACGGGCGATGCCTCCCGATTCATGGTGAACATCGGCGCGTGCGGCCAGCAGCACGTTGAGGCCCCGGAGGACAGCCCGCCAGCAATACTCGGTGTCCTTCCAATAGAGAAACATGGCCCCGTCGAAAAGGCCGATTCGTTCCCACGCGCGGCGCTTGATCAGCATGGCGGCGGCCGAGTAGGACGAGACGGGGACGACCTCCGGAAGCTCCGGCGGCGGCGTTCAAGGGTCGTTCCACTGTCGAGTTTGAAGGGGGATACCGGCCGCGATTCCGGTCGCCGAGTCTTGAAAGGCGGCATCTACGAGTCGATGCAACCATTCCGGGGGGACACGGGTGTCCGGGTTCAACAGGGCCACGGCGTCGGCCCTTGTCAGGCGAATGCCTTCATTGGCGGCGGCGAAGCCGTCGTTGCGTGGCCGAGGGAGGACGTGTACGGCCGGGTGATGGGCTCGAATCCAGACCGCCGATTCGTCGCTGCTGGCGTTGTCGACTACGCACACGTCGAACGCGGGGTCGTCGGTGGCGCGCAACATGGGCAGCAGGCGTTCGAGGAAGTCGCGGCCGTTGTGGTTGACGATGACGACCGTCACGTGTGGTTGGCCCACGGGGCCGGAGCACCGTCCCCTGGTTGTAACGTTTGCAAAGATTCGGGGCCCGGTGGTTCTCCCCGTGGCAGCGGGCCCACGGCGAAAATTGAATCGAAAAGCCACCGGAGGAAGCTGAACCCTCGACCTGCTGATGACGAATCAGCTGCTTTGCCGGCTGAGCTACGGTGGCGGTGCCGGCCGCAACGAGGATGCTTCATAAAACCATGCGTCAGGGGCGCGACGCGCGGCCGTGAGCCACCAACGCACAACCTAATACCGGGGACTCAATCCGCGCGGCAGCCCATGAGGCTCTCTCGATGCTGGCGGCCGCTGGACGGCGTAAGCGTCAACCTGGGGTCGGGCCTGGACTACCGCGAAGGCTGGCTGAACGTGGATCGCTATGCGCCCCGCGCCGACGCCAGATGGGACCTCTGGGAGCTCCCGTGGGACCTGCAGACGGGCTCGGTGGATTGGCTCTACGCCAACCAGGTCATGGAGCATGTTCCGCCGCGCATCGGTTCGGAGGACGGATTGGTCCTTGTTTTGCGGGAAATCCACCGCGTCCTCAAGGACGGCGGCCGCTGCTTTGTCGGGGTGCCCTACGCCGGGTCAGTCGCGGACCATGAGAACATCACGCACTATCGCCACTTCGTCAAGTCTTCGTTCGACTTCTTGGATCTCAAGCAGGACGCGGGAAGCTCGTTGGCCCATCACGTGGGAGTCCGGTTCCGCGTCGTCGGCCGCAGGGTACGCCGGACCATCCGGCTCGGACGCCTGTTTGATTCCGGCTACCACCTACCAAGGTATCTGAGGTTCAAACCCAACATCGGCCGCCGAACGGGAATCGATTTTGTCCTGGAACGTCCCGCCCATTAGGCGGCGCGCGCCAAATCCAAGTATTGCCGCGCAATGGAATCCCACGTCCGTTCCTGACGAATCAGGCGGGCCGCCTTCGCCGCCTCCTCACGCAGGCCCAGGCCCCGCGCGATGGCCTTCTCCGGATCCGCGTCGACGGCCACCGCGTGCTCGATGTCCGGGCTGACCCACGGCCGCGCGGTTGCCACCGGGCACGCGGCGGCCAACGCCTCAAGAATGGCAATAGGCTCTCCCTCGGTCGCCGAGGGCAGGGCGAATACGTCGCTCGCCGTGTAGAGGTCCCATTTGGTCGGCTCGTCCACGAACCCAAGGAAACGGACGCGGCGACCGAGTTCGGGGTCGACGTCGAGCCGGGCCCGAATCTCAGATTCGAGGGGGCCCCGTCCGGCAAGCAGAAGGCGCCAGTCGGCGCGCCGCTTGACGAGGTCCAGAAGTTTTTGTGGACCTTTTGCCACCTCCAGCCGTCCCAGGAAAAGCACGAACGGCTCGCGGCCGCCCAATCCAAGCCGCTGTCGCGCCTCGGCCCGGTTCGGCCACGCCGACGGAGGCCGAACGGCGTTTCCGATCGTGCGAAGGCGCGCATCCGGAACGCGGTAAACCTTTCGGAAGATTTCGTCGACGAACCGGCTCACCGGGATGACCCAGTCGGCCTTGGGGAGGTCCAGGCGCCGCTCCCGCTGGACCTTGGTCCGCACGAAAAGGGCCTGCCCAACGGCCCGGGGGTGCCATGCGGGGCGCCTTGCCAGCATCTCGGCCCGAGTGGCGAAGGCATAGTCCTGGTAGGTCGATCCATGGACTATGTAGCACTTGACGGCGGCGCGCCCCCTGGCGGAACGAAAAATCTTGCGGGCGTGCAACATCTCCGACAGGATGAGGTCGTACGGCCGCCCGGCCTGTTCAAACTCGCGGCGGCACGCGCTCGCAAACCGGCGCCACCGCCTCCACCAGGCGCGGCTCTGGTAATGGCGCGGCAAGTGGGGAAGCCGAACGATGCGAACGCCTTTGTTAATCTCGACCTCCCGGCGGCCGGTGAACGACGTCGTGTAAAGATCTACTTCAGCCGACGCCTTCGCGAGGGCCGTGGCCAGATTCCAGGCGTGTTCCTCCATGCCGCCTTGCTGGTCGGTGGGGAGCGTGCGAGCCACCAGGAGGACGCGGCGCACCGGGGGATTCGTCGTCACCGGAATCATGGACCGTCGCCCGACCGCTCGTGTGCCATCGATTCGATGGGGCCGTCCTGGAGGCTTCCCAACAGTGTTTCAAGTTCTATGCCACCAGCGGCCTGGCCGGCAAGTCCAGCACCAGGACCTAAGACCTCCGTCGTTAAGCGACCCACCCGCCGTACCCTCACTTCTGGGCTATGTAGGTGGCCGTGACGTTTCCCCACTTTCCCCAAGTCCACCATTGACGCCATCCCTTCCAGTTTCTCAACCGACCAAGCGGCGACTCAATGAAGCAGGACTCAAGGCGGAAGTTCACGCCGCGAACGTAGGGCGTGGGTTGGCCAAGCCACTCAATCCGGGCCCGGTTCCAGCGTGTGTGGAGGTGACTCCAGTCATGATAACTGTTTGAGGAATTTTCATGGGGAACCTGCAAGACAAATCGCCCTTCGTGTTTCAAAATCCGATAAATCTCTTGGGCCGCCGAGAGAGGGTTTAGAAGATGCTCCAGTACGTGGAACGCGCGCACCTCCTCGTACGAGGAGTCGGGTATCGGCCAGGGGGCGACATTCAAGTCGTGAAGGATGTCGGGTCGAAAAGCAGGATTGGAGTCCAGCCGTGTGTAGCCGGGAAGCGCCTCTGGTCCACAACCAACATCAAGCCTGGTAGGCGTCATGGGGGGGCCGGGTTCCGCTACAGCCTTTCCCCCCGGATAATTCTTCTGAAAGGCCTGGGGGGTAGCGACGAGGGAGCCGCTTGCACCAGCTTGGCCCTCGGTTCCTCAAACCGCTGCTTGCGATTGAAAGGCGACCGGAAACAGCGAGGAGAATTTCGCCGGATGGATCTTGGGCCACGGAGGATGTGGCTAGCCCCGGATGAAACGTCCCCGGGTGCCGTGAAACGCTGTGAGGAAGGTGCTCACGAGGATGACCGCTGCTCCGAGCGCTGCGCAGAGACCAAGCACAGACATTTCGTGGCCAGCCAGGGTTGGCAGGTGGACGCCCTGCCAGCCTGAGACCACGCGGACCACGACGAGGAGGGAGATCGCACCGATGGTTTTTGACGCCAACAGGAACCATTGGCTCGTCCAGATCAGAAGACTCCGGAGATGGCCCACGGACCCGGACGGCGGATTCGCGCGTTCGGCCCCGTCCCGGGAGAAACGCGTCGAGATAAGGTAGGTTGCCAAGTTAGCGGCTCGGGCGAAGGCGTAGGCGACCCGCGCCACGAACCAGAAGGGTTCCCCGGTTTCGAAGTAGGCGGCAAGGGGAAGAGCCAAGGCAACGAAAAGGGGGGACCAACGCCTCAAATGCGACGTAGTCGGCAAACGCGCCGCCCGCGGGCCCGGATCCGCGTGCCCTGGCCAGGTCCCCATCTAGGTGGTCGCCAAGGAACGCGACCTGGAGACCCAGGACACCCAGCAGACGAAGGCTCGGTCGAGAGATGGCCAGGCAATTAGGACGGAACCTGCCGCGCCGGGGCAGCGGCGGTGGCCCCGGTTACGTGGGCGGGCCGCGCGGGCGTCCGCACGAGGAGATACGTCAAGACGAGCGAAAGTCTCCGATAAAAGAGCGGCTGGCCCACGGCTCCGTTGGTTTGCGGATTCGGGAGTGGAGTTCCGAGAGGGCCAGCGTCCTTGCTGAAGGCTCGGCCGAGGGTCCGCGGTTCGTCAGGCCAAGCGGGTACACGGAGCCGGGGACGTCTAAAGACCTTGGCCTTTGCCGCCGGCTCGGTTCGGGTGGTTGGTCGCCTTGCCTGGACGCGCCAAACCTAGGCCGGCGCCAGGGTAGGGGTGGTTCCTTGGCTGTTCGCGCCAAAAACCAAAGGAAAAGCCATGACGTCTTGAAAAGTCGCGAAGGGCCGACGTGTCATGGGCGTTGTCGCTCAAGAGGATGCCCGTAGGAGACAGGAATGGTTGGGTGGCTTCGATTTCGAACACTTCGTGTTCGTAACGATGGTCACTGTCGTGCAAGAAGAGATCCACACTCTGCGGACCGGCCTCGCGGAGTTGTGCGAGCAGGGTTTGACGAATGTCCCCCCGCACGAGACGCACGAAAGGAAGTAGGGGTTGAGGGAGCAACCAACCGGTGCCAGGGTCGATGTCGAAGCTGAGGAGCTGGCCGGCGTGACCCTCGTCGTGGTTGCGTTGGAGGGCCCGGGCGAAGAGGCACGAACCAAGGCCGTCGTGTGTTCCAGTCTCTATGACGAGGCGAGGCCGGGTCAGGCGCGTCAGGCAGTACCAGCCGAGGCGGCGCCCGTACCTGGGTTCAACGTTGCGGTCCCGGCGTTTCCGTATCGCGGCGCGCAGCCAACCGCGGAGCTGGTCGTCACCGTGCAGCTCCCGAGCGTAGGTCTGCACATTCGCCAGTGGCCTACCCAGCGCGTCCGCGATGAACTCCAACAGTTCGTGTTCGTTGGAGATGTCATACGTGAAATTGGTTGTTTCACGGTCGAGCAGGAGGAACCGAGCCGTCGCAAGCGGGCGTTCCAGGATGTTGGAACCGCTTCTCCAGCGCCTCAGGTGCCATGCCCGAATTAGAATTTCCTTAAGAAGTGCCAAGCGCAATCCCGGAACGCATGTACAAACTTAAGGGCGTAGTGCGGCGGCGCCACGCAAGAAGTCTTCGACCTGGCAATACTCGCGTTCCCGGCCTCGCCGGCGGATGAAGCTGGCGCGGTGAACAAGCCACCGGAGGGATTTGAACCCTCGACCTGCTGATTACGAATCAGCTGCTCTGCCGGCTGAGCTACGGTGGCGGCGCCGGCCGCAACGAGGATGCCTCATAAAACCATACGGCAGGCGGTCGCGGCGCGGCGGCGGTGAACGGAACCGTTAAGACCGCCCCGGGTTTCGCGGGCCCCGTCCATGCGCCCGCAGGTGTCGCTCACGGTCGGCTACACGGTCGTGGGACTCCTCGTCGGCCTCTTCCTTCACCCGTGGATCTACCTCTACCTCGTGCGCCAAAAGATCGCGGAGCCGCGGGACCCGACGTGGGCGGCCGTTTTCTACGGCCTCATCCTCGTGCCGGCGCTGCTTTTCGCCGTCATCGGGTGGAACAAGGCTCGCACGGCACCGGCGTAGAAGCGTCCTCGGCCCGGCCAAGCATGGCGTGCGCTTTCAGTTCAACGTCGGCATGACCAGGGGCGAGACGACGACCGGTTCGGGCGTCGGGCCCAGGCTCGCGGTCTGAACCACAGGGACTTCGGGCGCGGCTGCAATCCGCTGCTCAAGTTCGACCAGGAGCGTCGCGGTGCGGTACGTCCTCCCGCGGCGCGCGTCATCAAGCGGCGCCACGAGGTGGTAGTCCTCGAGCTTGCGAAGGAGGCGGCCGGCGTATTGGGGGCTGCAGGCAAGGGCGGCGGCCGCCTGCTGCTGGGTGAAGGGGGCGCCCGAGGGGAAGGCGTGGGCGAGTCGACGGACGGTCGTGTTCTGGAGGAGGCTCCAGGCGACGGGGTCGGCCAGGCGGCTGTGGCCGTTGCAGAAGAGGAGGCGCTTGGCGCCCACGCGCTTGGTCACCATGAGACGCAACCGTTCGAGGACGCCGACGTGGTATTCGACGGTGCCCCAGCCGAGGGAGAGGTCGCGGTGGACGTGGCTCAAGGTGACGCCGGGGTTGAGGCGGACGTATTCGAAGATCTGGTTCCGGACGCGGTGGTCGAGGGCGTCGTCCTTGCCGACCATGCTGAAGCCGGCGACGGCCGCGAAGAAGATTCGCCGCACGCCGGGAATCCATCGGACGGCTGCGCCGGCGCCCAGGGCGGAGGCGCCGACGAGGGCGAGCGTGTAATCGGCGCCGAGGAGGGGAGGGTTGGCGAGGGACGCGTACGTGACGCCTTTAAGAGTGACGGGTCCGAAGGGTTGGCCGTCGGCGCCCGCGTAGGCGGCGCCGCGCGGCGCCACGAGCACCTGCCCGTCGAGGGCCACGTCCTCGTCGCGCGGTTGTTCCAGGGTGTCGCCGCGTTGGAGCGAGCCGGTGGTGCGGGCGAAGCTGAGTTGGCCCAGGATGTCGTATTGCGCGGCGTAGACGGCCACGTCACCGCCCGCGTCCAGGAGGCTGAGGCGGCCGTTCCAGACCTTGAGGAGGACGACGGCGTTCACGTCGCGCTGCGTGGGCGTGCCGTGACCGTCCTCGTAGGCCTCCGTGTGGTGGCCGGTGACGAAGCGGTCGCTTCCCATGGCCCAGTTGAGGTCGAAGGTGCTTCCGTAGAGGAGGACGTAGAAGTCGCCTTGGAGGAGGGCGTCGACGTGGTCGCCCGTGAGCTTGAGGCGGTCCTGGATGGTGCCGGCGGGGCCCGCCAGGGCGTGCGAGAGGTCTCCGGACATGGGCACGTCGGGGCGCAGGAGGCGTTCCCCGCGGGGCACGTTGGCCATGGCGTAGTCGCCTTCGGGGAGGCTCACGGCGACGTCGGCGCGGCCGGGGTCGTAGAACGCGACGACGTTCCACTCCTGGGTGAAGTCGATGAGGCTCAGGCCGGCGTCGTAGTAGACCTCGCGGTCTTGGATGACGTCGGGTCCGTCGAGGGGCACGTCTTCGTAGCGCAGGTCGACGCGGTCGGGGCCGTCCACCACGAGGTCCACGCCGCCGTAGTTGCGCAGGTAGGTGGCTTCGACGCGGTAGCCGGTGAACGCGAACGCGTGGAGGTCGGGGACGCCGCCCTCCGGTGCCTGGGCGCTGAGGAGGGCCTGCCCGCGGGTCACGACCGATCCGTGGACGTGGGCGTTGAGGAGGTAGTCGACGTCGCCTTCGATGGGGACGGATTCGCCCGCGTGGACGGGGGTCGCCGAGAAGACCACTAGGGCGCCCAGGAGGCCGATTGCCATCCGGCCGAACATCCAACCGAAGCAGCCCACGTCCAGGTTCTTAAGGATTATGGACGCTTCGGTTTCGATGCGGCCGAGGAAGCGGTAGACGTCAACGCGGGTGCGAGAATATTTAACTAGGAGATACGGCCCGACTCGACCCGTCCCTAGGGACCGTTTCGGTGATCACGTGGTGCAACCTCTCCAATGCGCTCTTAGGCCGCGCGGTCGCGTTTCCCTCCGTGGACCGGCCGCGATTATCGAACCCAAACTATCCAAACCGCTTATTAACACAGACTTATCCTCGACGCATCAAAGGGGTGTAACCTCGTGACCCACATTCTTCAAGCCCTTACCGGCGGAACCCGCCTCCACGCTGCCTTGGCCATCGGCTTGGCCCTCGTCCTCAGTGGCTGCATCGGTGGCGGCGGCGACGCCTCGGATGACGAGGACACGGGAGACGGCTCTGGCGGCAACGCCGTGACGACCACCACGACGAGCGAGGACTTCAACAATGGCGTCATCGTCGACGCCAAGCGGCACTTCCACCACTACTGGGACCCCGACGGCGAAGGCGGCGCGCCTCCACTCGAAAAAGTCTCGATTTTCCATGACGAACGGGAACTCAAGCAGGACGCATTCACGGGCGGCGAATTCGGGTGCCGCTCCATTGGGCACGACGAGTTCGACCTTGAGTCCGACGAAGATGACGTCGGACCGGGCGCCCAGACGCCCATCAACCCCAGCCCCACGTCCGGGACGGAGCCGAGGGCCGACACGGTCTTCGCCGGGACGAACATGATTGAGATCCTCCTCACTTCCGTTCCCGACAATGCCGTTTTCGAGAACGATATGGCGCAGATCTATATCCGGTACAAGCCGGCCAACCTCAATTTCTACGTCCCCGACAACGGGGGATGCGGCATCAGGCTCACCGTGGGCGAACCGACGTTCATCACGGTGGGTCGTGGCCAGGCGGACCCGCCGCACCAGTGGACCGTGAGCCGCTGGAGCTTCTTCATCATGGTCGCCAACGACCAGGGCGGCAACGTCCTGCCGACCCTCGGCCAAGGCAATTACGCCATCGACATGTGGGCCCACAACGGGGGCGAAAAGAGCCTCGACCCGGCGCACCCGAACCTCTGGGGCGACGAGTTCACCTACGATCTGGGATGCATCACGAAGGAGAACATCGAAAACCAAATCATCGTCTGGAACCCCAATCTGGGGACGACGCCGGCGCACAAGGCCCCCGAATGGCCCCTGGCTAACATCGAATGGCAGTACGGCCGCATCACCCCCATCCTGACCATCGCCGTGGAAATCAAGCTCACGGTCCAGAACGATGCACCTGGCGATTTTGCTCACGAACTGCACTACTACGGGGCCGACAAGAACAAGTACGAAAAGATGGACCTCAAGGAGGGGTCGGCGGACACGTACCGTGTCGAGTACGAGCAGGACATCAAGACCGACCCGCCGTACGAGGATTCCAGCCAGTGGCGTTTCATGATCCTTCCCAAGCCCGCCCAAGGCGGCGTGCCCGTCCAGGACCAGGAAAGCTGGGTCGCTTCCTTCGAAGGATCCTACACGCTCTGCGGGACGGCCATCCGCGACCCGGACGAGGAATTCACGTAGACCGGTCCGACTTCCGGAACGGTCAGGCCCGCCATTCCCCCCTACCGCATAGGCCTGGTCGGGTCTCCGCCATATGTAGCGCGCGCCGGGCACTGCCAGGGCGGGGCAACCATGGCGGACCGTCCACGCCAGCCCGTCTCATTGGCGGGGGGGACTCTACGCCACCGCAGACTCCTGGCCTTTGACCCGCCCGGCATATGCCCCCCCAAGCTTGAACCACAACTATCCACAACACTTTAAAAGACTCTAATAGACTTCTGTTTCGAGAGTGGCCTTCCCCACGCAGTCATGGGTGGTAAGGGTCTCCCGTTGAAGGTGCGCTTCATGTTGGCTGTTCCGGGTCGTAACGCGCTTCGGGTCGGGTTCGTCGCCATTGCTCTCGTCCTTTCCGGGTGCTCGAGCAAAGGCGATGACGGGTCGGCCGAGGACGAGGACCTCGTCGCGCCCACGGGCGAACACGACGAGAACACGTGCGCGCTTGAAGGCATCGTGTACGACGACGAAGTCAAGGTCGTCGGGGGCGCCCAAGTGGGCCTGCGCGGCACCGACGAGCTCACCGAGACCGCCGCGGACGGCCGCTTCTCGTTCAGCCACCTCCAACCGGGCCTCTACAACGTCGAGGCCAGCAAGGCTGGCTTCGTGAATGCCTTGCGCCAGATCGAATGCGTGAAGGGCGAGACCAACGACGACATCAGCCTCCAACTCGTGGCCGTCCCCGACGTCACTGAAGCCTACAAGGTTCTCTATCCCGCCATGGTGGGCAAGATCGGCTGCGGTGTCGGCCACTTCAGCGCGACGAACGACCTCTGCAAGGGGACGCCGTTGGCGACCGGCGCCGAATATCGGTCCGATCTGCCACTGCTGCCCGATCCAGTCATCATCACGGGTGCCGTCTACGAGATGCAATGGACTCAGACGAGTGGGTCCGGCGGCAAGTACCTCTCCCTTCAGTACGAGAAGCCGAGTTCGACCGCCGTGGATGCAATCACGACGTTGGCGGCCGGCACGACTGCGCGGGACGGCGGCGTCATAGTCGGCCAGTCACCCATCGGCATCAAGATCGAATCGGGCCCCAGCGGCGCGCCGCTGTACCTCAAGGAAGCCGGCAGCTCGATGGTCTTCACCGTGCGACCGTCCTTCACCACGCAGGATGAACTTACCAACAACCCCACCGGGGAGACGTCGAGCAAGCTCGTGCTCCAGCAGGACTTCACGGTTTACGTGAGTCTGTTCTACAACGGCGAACCCATCCCGGACGGGTTCACGGCCCTGCCCACGTAGAGGACCAACCGCGAAATCGCGAAGCGGTGCTGGCCCGGATGGCCCGCTCCACGGAAAAGGAACCCCTTCGTAAGCGGGCGGTAGTTTGTAGCAAAAGACTCATGGAGGCTCTCGGGTATTCGCAATCGGCCGGCCATGGGGGATCCGATTTTGGCATCAAGATGGACAAGCATTAGCGCTAGCGTCGCGGCTGCGGTGGTAGTTGCCAGTTTCTTCTCAGCCCCGGCCGCTGGGCACAACTCAACGAACCCGACCGATCCCATCGATTGCGGCACAACCGCGGAGTTGCTCCTCGGGGTCCCCACCGTCGATTCTGTTGGAACCGGAGATGCTTCGGACTCTTTCCGCTATGAGACGCAGAGTCAAACCACCATGGTTATTATCGAAATCACGACAGGTAATGTTGAACTACACGTCTTCGCAATTAATCCGGAAACCTCCGCCTGTGAGTGCATTTTCGTTTGCCACCACCACTTTGTGGGAGGGGAGGGCGATTCTTTCACCGTGCCCGAGACCTCCTATTATTCCTTGCCGATTGAGGTCGTGAAGTACCCGCTCGGTGGACTGAACACGAACGCATACGCCCTGTGGGCCGTTCCTTCCGCGTAGGATTACCCGTGCCCTTGGGCCGGGCGGGGCCGCCGCAACGCCAACTCTTGCAACCTTGCTACCGACGAGGCGCGCGTATAAAGCCCCCGGCGCAGGGTCGAAGGCCTTCCATCACCTACCGCAGGACACAAAGTCCACCGGCACGCCTTCGGCCGACGTGGGCTTCGGACGTGAGGGGCACGACACCGGTCGGACGAATCATCGCGCGCTCGGCCCCGCAACGGGCCTGCTTCTGGTCTTCTTGGCCGGTTGCACCGCTGCGCCGCCCGGCAACACGGCCGGCTTCGACGGGCTCGTCGCGCCCGCAGGAGAACACGACGAGACCACGTGCGGCCTCGAAGGCATCGTGTACGATGACGAAGCACGGCCCGTCGAAGGCGCCAACGTCAAGATCATGGGCGCCGACGACGCCACCCGAACAGACGTCGCCGGGCGGTTCGCGTTCAGCCATTTGCCCCCTGCCGTCTACGGCGTCCGCGCCGGCGGCTCGGGCTTCCTGGACGCCATGGTCGACGTGGACTGCGTGCGCGGCGAGACGCGAGCCGACGTGGGGCTCCAGCTCCTGCCTCGGCCTGACGCGACGCAGGCCTACAAGGTCATCCACCAGCCGGTCTCCGGCAAGATCGCCTGCGCCTTGGGCCATCTGACCTCCACCAGCGACCTCTGCCAGGGAACCCCCCTAGGAGAGGGCGACTCGTACCGGACCGAATTCATCTTTGCCGCGGACGCCGTGCCCATCACGGGCGCCGTCTTCGAGCTCGCGTGGAATCCGTCCACCGGATCGGGCGGCAAGTTCCTCTCGCTCGACTACCCCCAGGCGCAGTCCTCGGACGCCACGGCCGTCGCGTCGGCCCATCGAAGGCACGACGCCGCGGCCGGCATCGTCTACGGCGAATCCCCGCTGGCGGCTAGGCTCGAGTCCGGCCCGTCGGGCGAGCCCGTCTACCTCTTGCAGCCTGGCGACGGGATCCGACTCACGGTCCGACCCTCCTCGATGGATCCCCAATCGGCCCTCGCGGACCCCGCGGCGGAGGAGACGAGCAAGGTCGTGTTCCAGCAGGATTTCGCCGTGTACGCGGCGGTCTTCTACAACGGCGAATCCGTCCCCGATGACTTCACGAGCCGACCGTCGTAACCCATGGGACGGGGGCCGGTAGTGCCTAAGCTTGCGCGATGAAGCTTGATGCGATGGACGCGACCAACGTCCCTGGTCTGACGTCGCAGGCCGGCCCGGCCAGGGCGTCATGATAGGCAAACGCGCCTTGCTGGAAAGGACGTGCCGGTTCCCTAACTGGATCGGCGGGCCGTTCGACGACCGCTACCGCCACCGCTGCCGCAGCGCGACCGCGGCGCCCAAGGCCGCCAGCGCGACGAGGCCGAGCGAGGGGCCAGGGAGGAAGCCGCCGTCGTCCTCGTCGCCGACGTCGCCCTCGAGCAGGTCTTCCTCGTCGACCAGCTGCTGGCCTCGCGTGGCCGTAATCTTGACGAGCGCGTTGGATTCGGCGCCGGGGTCCGACTCGCTCCAGGACCGGACGACGAGGCGGACAATTTCGCTCTCGGGAGTGTCGCTGGGGGCGGTGATGCCGATCGAGAAGCGGACCGACTCGCCGGGGCCGAGCGTGAAGGGCCCTTCGGGCGCGACCCGCGCCTCCCAGACCCTGCTGCCGCCCACGATGGACGCCTCGACGTTGGCGACGTCGGTCGCCACGCCCTCGTTGAGGAGGGTGAAGTTCAGCGCCCGGACCTTGCCGGGGTTGATGATGGTCTCGAGGTCCGACAGCGTCTTGAGGCTCACGAGCTGGCCGCTGGCGCCGGGGTCGTTCACGTTGTTCTTGAGCGTGGCGAAGATGGGCAGCGTGAGGCTGCTTCCGTGGGGCAGGAGCATGACCTTGCCGGCGGGGCGGACCTCGTCCACGTTCGAGTTCACGGGGTCCGGCGCGTAGCGGATGCCGAGGAAGATGCGGTTGTCGGAGGTGACGGTCCGCGAGGGGTCGCCCTCGGCGACGGTCTCGCGCGTGAAGAAGATGGGAACGTCGATCTCCACCGCCTGCGCCGCGGTCCCGACACTGACGGCGGCGGCCCACTCGCCCAAGACCTCGAACGAAATAGGCGAATTCGCCACAATCGTCGCAATGATGGTTCCCTCGGTGGGCGCATAGTCGCTCCGAAGGTTGAGCTTGACCTTGGCCGTCTTCCCGGTGACGGTCGAGTTGATCACGATGTCGCGGCTGGGGTTGTAGTCCACGCCGAAGGCCACGCCCACGTTTTCCAGGCTGAGCCCGCCCGCCACGGGAACCTGCGTCTGTTCGCAGTGTCGCATGAAGAGGGCCGCATCGTTGGTCGCGCGCGCGTCGTTTGGCTCAAGGTTCATCCAGATGTGGCGGCCCGCGCACGCATCGGTGGCCAGGGAGTCGCCGTGGAGGTAGAAGACGTTCTTCGTGGTGGAAGGCGGAACGGCCGCGATGACGTTGATGCCGACCTCTCCGACGCTGGACGCGTCGGCCGCGTCGACGCCCCGAACAATGATGGAGCTGCACTCCTTGTGCTGGGTCCCGGCCGGCGTGTCGACGATGACGTTCACCGTCAGGTTTCCCGGCACACTCCCATCCGCGGCGGGGACCTCGATGCCAGGCATCACTTTCGGTTTCCAGTCTGATCCTTCCACCGTCCTGACTTGGAAGTCGACGAACCGGGGCTCGCCGAGGAGGTTCGAGACCGCGACGGGCACGGATCGCTTGCCCCCCGCCTCGATCACGAACGTCTGGAAGTCGAAGTTGGTCCCACAGGAATCCTGCGTGGAGGTGGGACGATCGACCCGCATCTGGAGGTCCCGGTTGGCCGTCGGATAGACCAAGCTCATCGAACCTTCGTTGGCCGCCGCGTCGGGCGCCTGGTCGAAGCGGAGCGCGCCCGTGGGGCGGTGGCTGCGCGCAAAGGCC
>CAYVGY010000001.1:51849-62460 GCA_964451065.1 uncultured Halobacteriales archaeon | reverse complement strand
TCTTTTCGTCGATGCCGGGCTCCGCCGTGAACAGATCGGCGTGCCCGCCGCCGGGGGGGTGCTGCCGTCCAGCTTGGCGATTGTGTCCCGCTTGATCGTGAAGAGGGCTTTCGAGGTGAGAGGATCCAAAAGGATGCCTACAGCGCCCAGGCCCGCGAACATGTTGGGCCCGTAGGCCGGGCCGTTGACGTCGCAGGCGGCACTCGTCAGCCCCAGCCAACGGTTGGAAATGATCGGCGTACCGGGGTAGATGAAGTAGACCTTTACTGCGTAGGTCTTGCCTGCCATGGTGAAGCAAACGGCGTAGTCGACGCCGTTCGTGACGACCTGCCGCGCTTGTTGGCCGGTCCCGCCTTCCGCCTTGAGGTCCTTGATCGTGAGCTCAACCCGGAAGAGGTCGCCGGTCTCGCCAAACACGCGCACGCCGGTGATGTCGACGGCGTCGTCCTCGGCCTGGGCGGGCACCGCCTGGCCGCCCGCCTGCACGGAGACGTCGTCCGCGTTGTCGCCGAACTCGATGGCGCCCGGCTCGGAACCGGATTCCCCGCCGCTTTGCCGGGCCGGGTCGAGCGGCAACGGGCCGGCTGGCGCCGCGTCCAGCGCGACGCCCAGCGGCAGGAACCCGACAAGAACCATGAGAACGAGAACCACAACACCCGTCCGCGCTTGCATGTGCCCGACTCCTTCCTTTTTAAGGCCGACGCGTGGCGGCAAGCCGCCGAGTCGACCTGTTTTCGTCCAGTACCGGCCTGTCTTCATAAGGCGTTTGGATAGGCTAGGTTCGAAACCGGCCGGGCTTCGGGACACGCGTGGTCTCCTTATGATTATATAAAGCCTGCTGCGACCCTTGGGCCGATTTCTAGCATATAAACATTGACCTCGCGAGAATTGCCGTATTCTAAACAACGCCGCTATAAGGACAGGGGGCCGTTCGACGGCGTGCTCGGCCGCGGCGCGCTCCTGAGCGTGCTCAACAACGCCGTCGGCGCCACCCTGGGCCTCGTCTCTCTCAACTTCATCACCGCCTACGCCGGCAAGTCCGCGTTCGGCATGTGGGTGTACGCCTTGGCGATCCTGGGCGTCGCCGTGCTCGTGGGCCACCTCGGCTTCCCGCAGGCCCACGTGAAACGGATCAGCGCGGGTACCCGTGAGGCCGAAGCCAACGGAACCTTCCTGGTCGTGAAGCTCGCCCTGACCGCGGCGTTCGCTGGCGTCTCGCTGGCCGCCTATTGGGTCATCACCGGCCCCCTGGGCCGCCGCGTGCAGGACACGACCCTGCCCATCATCCTGGTTGCCCTGGCGTTCCACGCCGTGTCGTCGCTCCGCAACTTCTTCGATTCCTGCTTCCAGGGGCGGCGACTGTTCGCGGTCTACGAAAGCGTCCAATTCGTGGATACGCTCCTTACGGTCCCGCTCACCATGACCGCCGCCCTCACCGTGGGCCGGTTGAACGGAGCGCCTGCCCCATGGGCCGGCTGGGGAGACGCCGTGATTGGCTTCTTCGACCTCGAAGGTCCCGTCGGCGCGGCCCGCGCGGGACTCTGGATCGGTCTCGCGTTCCTGGGCGGGAAAGTGGGAAGCCTCGCCTACGCCGCCCTCCAATTCCTACTCCACCGTTTCCCCCTGGGCCGCCCGACTTGGGCCATGTTCCGCGAATACCGCCGTTTCGCGTTTCCGATGGCGATCGTGGGCACGCTCACCCTTCTCTATTCTCAAACGGACCGCGTGGTCGTGGGCTTTTTCGGCACCGAACAGAACGTGGCCGCCTACGGTTTCGCGCTCCAGCTTGTGGCGCCGATCCTGCTCATCAGCGTCACCGTCGGAAACGTCTTGTTCCCCACCGCGAGCCTCCACCACGCGTCGCGGGACCTTCCCGCCGTCCGTCGACTCGTGGATGACGCCGACCGCTACCTCAGCATGGCCATCCTGGGCCAACTCATGCTCGCCTTCGTCTTCGCCCCGGAAGCCGTCCGCGTCGTCACCAGCGGCCGGGCCTTCGACGACGCCGTCCCCATCCTGCGCGCCTTGCTGCCCCTGGCGTACTTCGCCAGCCTCGGCACCCCCACACGCAGCGCGCTCCTCGGGCTCGGGCGCCCAAACATCGTGGCGCGCCTGAGCGCCTTCAACCTCCTCCTCTTCGCCGTCCTCGCCCCCATCTTCGTCGCCCCCAGCATCCTCGGCGTCCGCCTCCTTGGTCTCAGCGGCCTGGGCGCAGCGCTCGTGGCGAGCCTCCTGGCCCTCGTCAGCTACGCCTACCTGCGCTGGGCCGCCCGCGACATCCTTCCACGAGCCGCGGTGCCGTCCGGGTTCTGGCATCAGTCGGTGGCCGCAAGCGCCGCTGGCGCCATCTTGTGGGTCCTGCGCGACCTCTACTTCCTCGAGATGCTCACTCGCGCTTGGCACCTCGTCATCGTCGGCGCGGTCGGCCTCTGCCTGTATCTCCTCATCCTCCTCCTCATCGGCGGAATCACGAAGGCGGACCGCGCCCACGCCAAGGACCTTTTCCACCCCGCCCGCTTCTTCCGGTATTTGCATGGTGAACTCCGCGGCCAGGCGCCGCGAGGACCGGTAAAATAGGAGGACAGCTTCCCCATGCCCGGCATGCCCGCCTCGGTCAGCATCGTCGTGACGACGCTCAACGAGGCGAAGCACCTGCCCGACCTCCTCGACAGCCTCGCCGCCCAGGAGCCGCCCTTTGAGGTGCTCATCGTCGACGCGGGCAGCACGGACGGAAGCCAAGACCTCGTGCGCCGGTTCGCCCGCCACGACGACCGGTTCAAGCTCCTTCACGTGCCCGGCCGACGCGGCACCAGTCGCAACGTCGGAGCCGAACGCGCCACCGGGACCTACCTGGCCTTCATCGACGGCGATTGCATCGCCAACGCCCATTGGCTGCGTCGCCTCCGGGAAAACGCAGAACCCAAGGCGGTCGTCGCCGGCCGCACCACCGTCTTCGGCTACTGGGCCTTCGAACGACTCCAACGCGTCGAACTCGAACACCGCGGCCACGACGTGAGCGTCCCCTCCTCCAACCTGCTCTACCCCCGCGATGCCTTCCTCCGCATCGGCGGCTTCGACGAACGCTTCATCACGGCCGAGGACATCGACCTCAACTTCCGCGCCGTCGAAGCCGGATTGCGCATCAAGATCGCCAACGACGCCATCGTCTATCACCGCGCCCGCGACAGCGTCACGGGCTTCTTGCGCCAAGCGTACTGGAACGGCTACGGCCGGAAACAGCTCACGCTCAAGCACGGCGCCCTGTGGTCCGAATACTCCCTGCGCCAACTGGCCCAGGCGCAACTCCACTTCTGGGGACTCCTCCGACTCATCTCCGCGCTCACGGGCTACATGAGTTGCCGGCTCCGCGAGAACCACGGACAATGGAAGGGGCGGCCGCTCGCGGCGACGGCGGAGGCCCACGCATGAGGCTCGTGACCGGCGGCGCCGGCTTCATCGGCAGCCACCTCGTCGACGCCCTCGTCGGCCGCGGCGAACCCGTGCGCGTCCTGGACAACCTCTCGACGGGTCGACCGGGATTCCTGGCCGACCATCTTGCGACGAAGCGGGTCCGGTTGGTCCGCGGCGACGTCCTGAAACTGCCGACCCGCCCCTCCCTCCTGCGAGACGTCGACGAGGTCTGGCACCTAGCCGCTGACGCCGACGTGCGCGGCGGCATCCAGAACCCCGCGTCCATCATCCGCGACGGCGCGACCGCCACTTTCCACCTCCTGGAAGCCATGCGCAAAGCCGACGCACGCCGCATCCTTTTCACGTCGACAAGCACCGTGTACGGCGAAGCGAGGACGATTCCGACGCCCGAGGACTACGGACCCTGCCTCCCCATCAGTGCCTACGGCGCCGCCAAGCTCGCCGCCGAAGGGTTCGTGAGCGCCTACGCCGGCACGTACGGGTTCCAGGCCTGGATCTTCCGGTTCGCCAACGTCGTCGGGCCCCGCCTCACCCACGGCGTGATCCACGACTTCCACCGGGCCCTGCGCCGCAACAAGCGGCGACTCCGTATCCTCGGCGACGGAACACAGGAGAAGTCCTACCTCAGCACGGATGACTGCGTGGCCGCCATGCTGTTCGCCCGCGAGCACGCCCGCGAGGCGGTCAACCTTTTCAACCTCGGTTCGCGGGACTGGGTGACCGTGCGGCGCATCGCCCAACTCGTGGTCGAGGCTCATCAGTTGAAAGAGGTCAAATTCGATTTCACGGGTGGGCCCCGGGGCTGGGCTGGCGACGTTCCTCGCATGCGCCTCTCCATCGACAAGGTCGGCCGCCTCGGCTGGAAGCCCCGCGACACGAGCGAGGCCGCCGTCCGCGCGGCCGCCGCCTGGGTCGCGCGCGAGGGTTAAGTAGGCCGCCACCCTCGGCCCGCCGCGTGCGCCTCGTCGTCCTCCTGCCGGCCCTCAACGAGGCCGAAGGGATCGGGCGCACCCTTCACCGCCTCCCTAAGGACGCGCTCGCGACGTCGGGATGGGAGCTCGAGGTCCTCGTCGTCGACGGAGCCTCGACAGATGGAACCGCCCAGGTCGCCGCCGGTCTGGGCGCCAAGGTGCTCGTCGAGGCCCGCCGCGGCTACGGCCGGGCCTACAAGTCGGGCCTGCCGCACGCCGACGGCGACGTGGTCGTCACCGCTGATGCGGATGACACGTACCCACTCGACGAACTCGTCGACTATCTCGCCGCCTACCAAACCCGCCGCCTCGATTTTGCCACCGTGGACCGGTTCGCCCACCTCGAAAAGGGATCCATGAGCCTCACGCACCGCATCGGCAACCGGATTCTCTCGGCGGCCGCCCGCCTCCTCTTCCGCGTGCGCCTGCACGACTCCCAGTCCGGCATGTGGATCCTCTCCCGCCAGGCCATCCGGAGCCTGCCGCTTCAAGACATGAGCGACGGCATGGCGTTTTCGCAGGAGATCAAACTCGCCGCGTTCCGCGGAGGCCACCTTCGCGCGGCAGAACTTCCGGGACGCTACCACCCCCGCGTCGGACAAGAGAAACTGGTCCGGTGGCAAGACGGTCCCCGTAACCTCTGGTCGCTCGTGAAGCGCCGCCTCCGCCCCGGCCCCCTGCGGAAAGGGAGCCGTTAAAAAGGGACTCGCGTCATCCCGAAACCGTGCCGGTCCTTCCCGACGTCCAAGCCCTCCTCCCGGAGAGCCGGTTCAAGCTTTCCCGCGTCGGCGTCACCGGCGTCCACAAACTCGTCCGCGTGCGGCGGCCCGACAGCCCGGAGGACAATGTCCTCTCGGTCGTGTTCGACGTCGGCGTGGACCTGCCCCCCACCATGAAGGGCAGCCACCTCTCCCGCAACGTGGAGGCGCTGAGTGAGATCCTCGAGGCCGACACCAGCCAGCGCGTCACCGGCCTGGAGGACCTCTGCCTCCGCATCGCCAAGGACCTCCTCAAGCGCCACGAGTACGCCACCGAGGCGGAGGTCAAGGCCACGGCCGACTATTTCCTCGAACGCAAGACCCCCTTCGGCACGAAGAGCACGGAATGGTACAAGCTCCTGGCCGAAGCCACCACGCGGCGCGGCGATGGAAGCCACAAGCTCATCGGCGTCGAAGTCACCGGCATGAGCGCCTGCCCTTGCGCCATGGAAACGGCCAAGACGCTGCGCAACGACGTCACCCCCGGCCCGGGCCTCACCCACAACCAACGCAACATCGCCACCCTCATCGTGGAAGTGCCCGAAGAGGTCCAAGTCGACGCCAACCGGCTCGTCGACGTGGTCGAGGGCTGCCTCTCCACGCCCACGTTCGAACTCCTCAAGCGGCGCTCCGAGGGCCTCTTGGTCCTGCACGCCCACGAGCGCCCCAAGTTCGTGGAGGACGTCGTGCGCGAGATGTTGAGCGGCGTCATCAAGGCCTACCCCGACCTCCCGGACGAGGCGTCGATCTTCGCGCGCAGTCGCGCCGAGGAATCCATCCACAAGCATGACGCCTTCGCCGAACAAGCCACAACGGTCGGCGAACTGCGTGGCGTCGCCCAGTGAATCTTGTAGTGCCTAACCTTAGGCACTACGCGATGCCCCCGGCCGGCGCCAAATCGGCACCCGTATAACCCCACGCCACGCATCCCAAACCCATGGATGCCCTCGACGCCGGCGCCTTCGCGTACCGCTTCGATGCCGACGTGCCACGCCACCTCCAAGTGGTGGTCTGGGGACCGCTTCTTGCCAGGGAGATGGGGTTTGAAGGATGGACCTACCAAGACGGCGGCGAGACCGGTTTCGTTTACCACCTCAGCGGACGGCCCGTCCGCCTAGGCCAGGCCACGGCCACCCTCACGGTCGTCCGGCGGACCGGAAAGGCCTTCCTCACGGCCTACCTCGGCGGCTACCCCACGGACGCCCCCACCGAACAGCGGACGCTCGACGTACGGGGCATCGTGACCGAGGCCGAACTCTTCCTGTCCCGTCTGGCCCGCGAACCAGTCCGGTTTGTTCTGTCAAACGAGTGGACCTTGCTGGGACCCACCACGGACCCGGCGGCGCCGCGTGGTCGCCGAACCGCACGCGCGTCGGCCTAATCCTCGGCCTCGAAACTCTTATATCGCGCGCCTGGAATCGTGCGGGTCCTGGCGATGCCCACGTCCCAAACCGCTTCCGCAGAAGACGTCATCTTCATCGGGAGCAAGCCCCCCATGAACTATGTCCTGGCCGTCGTCACCCAGTTCAACGGCGGGGCGCCCAAGGTCACGCTCCGGGCCCGCGGCCGCGCCATTTCGCGCGCCGTCGACGTCGCCGAACTCGTCCGCAACAAGTTCACGGAAAAGTGCGTCGTGGAGAACGTCCGCATCGGCACCGAGCGCGTGACGAACGAACAACGACGGTCCGTCAACGTAAGCACCATCGAGATACATCTGGCAAGGCAAGCCTGACGCGCCAGCGTCGGGCTTGTTGCGCAACCGCCCTTCTTGGCCCGAGTAGTGTAGCTTGGTAACATTAGGGACTGTGGATCCCTCGTGTCGGGTTCAAATCCCGACTCGGGCCTTCCGGCTAAGACCTTCGCCGACGTATGGACTGGGCGGTCGTCTACTTGAGGCCGAGGCGCTTGCGGAGCTTCTTCGCGGTCGCGCGCTTGCGGATCCGGCCCTTCCCGCCGCGCGCCTTGCCCGCCCGCTTGCGCACGGTACGCATCTTGGACGCGTACTTGCGCTGGGCGCGCTGCTTCGTGGTCAGCTTCCGCTTGGCTTTCGGCTTGGCCATAGAGGCAGAGTCACCCGCTCCGAACTAAAAAGTGCTACCATTTGTCTCGCTCCAGCGGTTCCAACGGCAACGAACGTCTAGGGGTTCCGCGTTCTCTCGAAGGTGCCTGCCGGACCCTTCGTCCTGCTGAAGGCCGCCCGCGAAGCCCTCCAGGCCGCCGCCCTGGACGCGTTCCCCGACGAAGCGTGCGGTTTTCTCATCGGGGCACGCGGCACGACCATCGTGTCGTCCGCGCGCGCACAACGGAACGTGCACCCGGGGCCGCGAACGACCCGGTACCGGATTGACGGCCTCGAGTATGTGCGGCTCGAGGACGAGTTGGAGGCGTCCGGCGACGCGCTGCTAGGCATCTTCCACAGTCATCCCCGACACCCCCCCATCCCCAGCGAGACGGACCGGGAAGTCGCCTGGCCGGGGCTCCTGTACTTCATCCAGTCCGTCCCCGGACCGGGAGCCATCGGCGACCTCCGCGCGTGGGCGGTCCGCGAACTGAACGGCGCCTTCGAGCCGGTGCATTTTGTCACCCAAGAACGCTAGGCGGATGCCAGGCCCAGGTGACGCTCCTCCAGTCGGATCCTTCGGCGGAGCGCCTCCAGGTTCACGACGCCCAAGACGGCCCCCGTGAACCATAACCCCAGCGCCATCGGGAACGCGAAGACCTCGATGACGACGGCCACGTAGATGGGATGTCGCAGCCAGCGGTAGGGGCCGCCCGAGACGAGCGGCGCCGTCGGCATCCGGATCACCCGGACGGTGTAGAACCGGCCGAGGCTGTTGGCCGCCCAATAATGAAGGCCGGTCGCGGCGATCGCCACGGTCAGGAAGCCATACGAGTGCAGGCCGATGCTCGGCCAATCGGCGAGGAACCATTCCGCCGGCATCAAGACGAGGAGGCCGGCGTGCACCGCGAAGATCAATCCAAAGCCGTCCTTGCCTGCTTCGATGCCTCCCGCGGCCAGGAGGCGCCTTCGATTCCCGCGCACGACCAGCAATTCTATGGCCCTCTGCGCAAGGATGAACCCCCAGACGGCGAAGAAGAGCCGGTCTTGCGGCGTCATGCCGCGGGGCCGTCCAGGAGCGCGCTCTCGCTCGAGAATCCGGGGCCCAAGGCGGAGACGAGCACGCGGCCCGGCCGCGGATCTTCTTGCAGGATCCGCTTGAGCACGAAGAGGACGGTGGGGCTCGACATGTTCCCGTTTTCTCGCAGCACGGCGCGAGAGGCGTCCAAGGCGTCGGCCGGGAGGCCAAGGGCGTTGATGAACGCGTCCAGTACTTTGGCGCCGCCAGGATGTAGCGCGTAACGGTCGACGGGCGCTTCGCCCAACAGCGGGGCCATGGGCTCGCGGATGTGTTCCGTGACAAACCGCGGGATGGCGGGGTCGAACACGACGTCCAGTCCTTCGTCGAGGACGTTCCACCCCATGATCCATTCCGTCTGGGGCCATTGGTGGCTGAAGCCGCCCGCCCACCGAGGCGTGGCGGGGTCGGCCACCGCGTCGCCTTCCACGAGGGCCGCCGCACAGCCATCGCCGAAGAGCGCGCCGGCCACCAGGAGCTTCTTATCGAGCCGGGACCGAAGGAAGGCGAGGCTACACAGTTCGAGGGAAAGGAGAAGAAACCGGCCCTTGGGTCGCGCCTGGGCCAAGTCGGCCGCACGCGCAAGGCCCGCCACGCCGCCCGCGCAGCCGAGGCCCCACAGCGGAACGCGCACGAGGTCTCGCCGCAGGCCCATCCGGTTGGCGAGCCTGGCGTCGAGGCTGGGCGTGGAGAGGCCCGTGCTCGTCACCAGGACGATGCCGTCCACGTCTCCGACGTCGACGCCGGCCTCGCGAAGGGCGTCGAGCGCGGCGCGTTCCAGGAGGTCGAGGCCGGTCTCGACGAAGGCCTGCGTGCGCTCGCGCCAACCGTGCTCGCCAAAGTACCAGGGGACCGGCCGGGCCAGGTACCGTTCCTGCACGCCGGCGTGGTCGAACACGGAGAGGATCCGCTTGAGTTCGGGCGCCTCCGAACCGAAGAGGGCTTCGGCGTAGGCACGCGCGTCCTGTTGGCGCAGGAGATTCGGGGGAACCGCGGTGGAAACGGAGGAAACGTGGGGCACGCGATGGAATCGACGGCTGGCACTTAACGTGTTGGGCCACCCGCGGGTTACACAAACGTGACCAGGTCGGCCCAAGTGATACCGCTAACTACCCCCTCCGACTTCGGCGGCCCCGTGGACGGGGAACCCTCGGCCAAGTCCCGCATCGAGGAAGCGATGAGAGGCGGCCACGCCATCGTCGTGGAGAACCTAGAAAAGACGTACGCGAACGGAACGAAGGCCGTCCGCGGCATCACGCTGCGGGTACGCGAAGGCGAAATCTTTGGAATCTTGGGGCCCAACGGGGCGGGCAAGTCCACCACCATCGGCGTCCTCGGGACGCTCATCCGTCCGAGCGCCGGCCGCGCCTTCGTGGACGGCATTGACGTCGCGCACAACCCGATGGCCGTCCGGCGCCGCATCGGCTTCGCCATGCAGGAAGCCGGCGTTGACGACCTCGCCACCGGCCGCGAGTTCCTGCGCCTCCAAGGGCGCCTCTACGGGATCCCGAAGGAGACCGCCGCCAAGCGGGCCGACCAACTCCTCAAGCTCTTCGAACTCGATGGCGCGGCGGACAAACAGATCCGGGGCTACTCGGGCGGCATGAAACGCCGCATCGACCTCGCGGCCGCCCTCATCCACCTCCCCCGCATCCTGTTCTTCGACGAGCCCAGCGAAGGCCTCGACCCCCGGACCCGCCGCACCTTGTGGACGACGATGCGTCGCATCCGCGAGCAGCTCAAGGCGACCATCCTCCTCACGACGCACTACATGGAAGAGGCCGACCACCTCTGCGACCGCATCGCCATCATCGACCAAGGCGTGATCGTCGCGCAAGACACCCCCAAGAACCTCAAGGCGACCGTCGGCGGCCAGAGCGTCGTCCTCGAATTTTCGAACGGCGACGCTTCCACGCGCGCCGAAGCCGCGCTGTCGAAGACGAAGCTAGCCAACCGCATGTCCCGCGCCAACGGCGAACTCACGGCTTTCGTCTCGAACGCGTCCGAGGCGGCCCCCCTCATCCTGCGCGCCCTCGACAAGGCCAAGGTCTCCCCCGACTCCCTCCGCATCCAACAACCCACGCTCGACGACGTCTACCTCAAGTTCACCGGCCACAAACTCGAAGCCGCGGAGGCCACGAAGCCATGACGTTTTGGAAACCCACGTGGCTCCTCACGGTGCGCGCCCTCGTCCAGTTCCCCCGCAACCCCGCCATCCTCGCCTTCAGCCTGATGCCGCCCATCGTCCAGATGCTCCTCTTCGGCAGCATCTTCGAAAGCCTCACCGACCTCCCCGGCTTCCCCGTCGACAAC
>CAYVGY010000001.1:0-51839 GCA_964451065.1 uncultured Halobacteriales archaeon | reverse complement strand
ACAACTACTACACCTACCTCACCCCGGGCGTCGTGTTCTTCACGACCGTGATCGGCATCGCCAACGCCGGCGTCGCCCTCGTCCAAGACTTCCAGAACCGCTACTTCCTCAAGATCCTCCTCGCCCCCGTGAGCATGTGGTCCATCCTCATGGGCCGACTCTTCAGCGACGCGGTGCGCGTCTACGTCACTGCCGCCGTCGTCTTCGGCGTCGGGATCGCGCTGAGCGCCCGCGTCGCCACCGGCGTCGCCGGCTTCTTCCTCATCCTCCTCCTCGGCACCTTGTTCTCCATCTTCAGCGTCGGCGTCCTTGTCGTCAACGTCGCCATCAAGACCAAGGACCAACAGGCCACCCAAGCCATCTTCCCCATCTTCTTCATCCTCATCTTCCTCACGACGGCCTTCATGCCCAAGAGCAACATCAAGAACGACACCGTGAGCGCCATCATCGACGCCAACCCGGCCGAGTACGTCGTTCGCCCCATGCACACTCTGATGTTCGAGTCCGCCTACGACTGGGGCGAGATCGGCGTGGCGTTCGCCGTCATCGCCGCCTTCGCCGTGGTCGGCGTCCTCGTCACGCGGTTCACGTTCCGCGCCGTGTACAAGTGAACCTCCGAACGCTTTTTGTCGCGCCCGACCCATGCAGACCCACGTGACCGCTGCCATCATCCTGGCCGCCGGCGCCTCCACCCGCATGGGCCATCCCAAGGCCCTCACCCCAATCCGCGGCGTCCCCGCCCTTACCCTCGTGGCGCGCACCGCCCGCTCCGCCGGCGCCGACCCCGTCATCGTCGTCCTTGGCGCCGACATGGAAAAGACTTTCTTCGCCGTTCCCGCCGACGCCCAGGCCGTCCGTTTTGCGGATTGGAGGCGTGGCCGCACCGCCAGCCTCAAAGCGGGGATCAGGGGACTCCTCGAACCATGCCCGATCCTCGTCTGGCCCGTGGATCACCCACTGGTGACCGCCTCCACCCTCAAGCGCCTACTTGCGGCTCAAGGTGAAATCCGCGTGCCCGTGCACGAAGGCAAACGCGGCCATCCCACCGTCTTCGCGACCGACGCCGCCCGAGGAATCCTGGCGCTCAGGGACGACGAGCCGCTCCACAACCTCCTTCACGCCGACCCCCGTCGCGTCGTGGAGGTCCACGTGCAGGACGAGGGCGTCCTCCTTAATTTGGACACCCGCGCAGACTTGCCGACCTAACGGAACGCCGGCAAACTCTTTTGGCCCCGACCGCTTAGGAACGCTTCTCCGAGGCAACCGTGTCCCGCATCCTCTGGCGCGAAATGCTCACCCTGGCCGACCGCCGCCACCCGTTCGCCGTCTGCACCGTCGTCAACGCGGACGGCAGCGTCCCCGGCCGCCTCGGCGCCACCATGATCGTCACGCCCGACGGCAAGAGCCGAGGGACCGTGGGCGGTGCAGGCCTCGAGGAGCGCGTCAAAGGGTTGGCGTTGGCGGCCCTCCGTGACCGCAAAGGCGGCCTCCACCATTTCGACCTCGCGAAATGGAAACCGGGCGGCCTCAATTCCCTCTGCGGCGGGAGCGTGGACGTTTCCGTGCTGGTCCACCGCCCGCTGCCGCATCTCCTCGTCTTCGGCGGTGGCCACTGCGGCAAGGCCTTGGCCGACGTCGCGGCCACGCTCGACTGGGACGTCACGCTCGTCGACCCGCGCCCCGAATACGCCGACGCCGACCGTTTCCCGAACGCCCAGGAACGGGCCGCGCCTGCGGATCCCGCCGCGTGGGTTCGGGACGCGGACCTCGCGCTCTACACGCACGCCTACGTCCTCGGCCACAGCTGGCAGGTCGACACCGACATCCTCGCCGCCCTCCTCCCCCGCTTCGACGGCTTCGTGGGCGTCATCGGCAGCCAGGCCAAACGGCTCCAGATGCTCCGCGAAGCGGCCGTCCGCGGCGTCCCGACCGCGCGCCTCGAACGCGTCGTGTGCCCCATCGGCGCCTCCATCGGCGCGGAGTCCCCCGAAGAGATCGCGGTCGCCATCGCGGCGGAAGTCATATCCACCCTGAAACACTCGCCCGCGGAGCGCTTGGAGGTCGCCCCCGCGTGACACGCACTCGCATCCTGCACCTCAACGTGAACGGCACCGACCGCGACGTCGCCGCCGAACCCCAGGCCATCCTGCTCGACGTCCTCCGCGACAAGCTGCACCTCACCGGCACCAAACGCGGCTGCGACATGGGCACCTGCGGCTGCTGCACCGTCATCATCGACGGCCAAGCCCAACTCAGCTGCCTCACGCTGGCCGCCCAAGCCGCGGGCCACAACGTCACGACCATCGAAGCCCTCGGCACCCCCAGCCACCTCCACCCCGTCCAGAAGGCCTACTCCGAACTCGGCGGCAGCCAGTGCGGCTTCTGCACGCCCGGCTTCATCATGTCCACCAAGGCCCTCCTCGACCACACGCCACGGCCAACGTTGCCGCAGATTCGCCAGGCCCTCAGCGGCAACCTCTGCCGCTGCACCGGGTACGTGAAGATCTTCAAGGCGGTCCAGAAGGCCGCAGACGAACTCGCGCCCGGGCGCGCCGAGACCGAACTCTTGACGCCCAAGAAGACCGTCTCGAAGCCCGGGAGGAAACCCGCGTGAAGCTCCCCCCCATCCCCGACCCCTCCAAGGCCGTGGTCGAGAAGGACGTGGACCCCGCCGCCAAATGGAGACCGTACCGGAAACCGCTCCCGCCCGGCGAACACCCCAACAAGCCGCCCGAGGGCTACAAGCTCCTGGGCAAATCCATCCCACTCATCGACGGCCCCCTCAAGGTGAGCGGCCAAGCCGTCTACACCGACGACATCCAACTCCCCCACATGCTCCACGCCAAACTCCTCCACTCCACCCGACCCCACGCCCGCATCCGCGCCATCGACACCACCGAAGCCCGCAAACTACCCGGCCTCGTCGAGATCCTCACGGGCCTCGACATCGGACCCAACCACCGCTTCGGCGTCCTCCCCCTCACGAAAGACGAGGAGCCCCTGGCCGCCGAGAAGGTCCGCTACATCGGCGACCTCGTCGCCATCGTGGCCGCCGAGGACGAATGGACCGCCAAGGAAGCGGTCCGTCGCATCCGCGTCGACTACGAGGACCTCCCCTCCTACCTCAAACTCATGGACGGCCTCCAACCGGTGGCCGAAAAGATCCACCCCGACATCGGCATCGACGACTCCAACGTCCAAAAGCACGTGGATCAGGAATTCGGCGACGTCGACCACGCCTTCAAGTCCGCCGATCACGCCCTCGTCCGCAACTGGAAATTCCAAGGCGTCACGCACGCCTTCACCGAACCGCACGCCGTCATCGCCCATTTCACCGCCAAGGACCGCCTCGTCCTCTGGAGCGCCACCCAGGTGCCCCACTACGTCCACCGCGCCCTGGCGGAGGTCACCGGCCTACCCATGCACCGGATCCAGGTCATCCGACCCCAGGTCGGTGGCGGCTTCGGCGGCAAATCGGACCCCTTCGCCCACGAGATGGCCGCCGCGCTCCTTGCCATGAAGACGCGCCGACCCGTGAAGCTCCTCTTCGACCGCGAGGAATCCTTCTACTCCGGCCGCGGCCGGCACCCAACCGAGAACGAGTTCGCCCTCGCCTTCGACACGGACGGGACCCTCCGGGGCCTCGACATCCAGGCGGTCATCGACGGCGGCGCCTTCGCGAGCTTCGGCATCATCTCCACGTACTACAACGGCGTCTTGAGCGTGGGCCCCTACAAGGTCCCCGCCTTCCGGTACCGGGGCCGCCGCGTCTACACCAACCACGTCCCCTCCGGCGCGATGCGGGGCCACGGCGCGGTCAACAGCCGGTGTAGCCTCGAAGTCCTCCTCGACGAGGCCGCGCAGCAGCTCGGCGTCGACCCGTTCGACCTGCGCACGAAGAACCTTATGCCACCCTACAGCCACACGATCAACGACTTCCGCATCACGTCCATGGGCCTGCCCGAATGCATGGCCGCGGTCCGCAACGCCTCGCAATGGGACCAACGCTGGCGCAGGCTCCCCCTCGGGCAAGGCCTCGGCCTCGGCTGCGGCATGTACATCAGCGGCAGCAACAAGCCCATCCACTGGGACGTCCCCGGCATGCCCCAGAGCACCGTCCACATCAAGATCGACATGGACGGCGGCGTCACCGTCCACACGGGCGCCGCCGAGATCGGCCAAGGCAGCGACACCGTCGCCGCCATCGTCGTGGCCGAAGTCCTCGGCATCCCCCTCGACCGCGTCCGCGTCTACAGCGACAACACCGACACGGCCCCCATCGACCTGGGCAGCTATTCGAGCCGCGTCACCTACATGATGGGCCACGCGGCCCGCGAGGCCGCCGAGCGCATCCGCAAGGAACTCCAGCAGGCCGCCGCCGAAGCGACCGGCGCCCCGGCCGAACTGTTCGTCTGCCAGGACGACCACCTCGTGAACTCCAGCAACCCCAAACAACGCGTGAGCTTCCTCGACGCCGTCCGCAAGGCCATGGCCGGAAAAGGGGCCCTCCTGGCGCGCGGCGCCTTCCGGGAACAGAAGATCGGGGGCGCGTTCAAGGGCGCGGCCGCCGGCACCGCCCCGGCCTACTCGATGAACGCCTACGTCGCCCAGGTCGAGGTGGACCTCGACACCGCGCAGTGGCGGTGCACGAAGGTCTGGGCCGCCCACGACTGCGGCAAGGTCCTCAACCGTCTCGCCGTCGAAGGACAAATCGAAGGCAGCGTCCACATGGGCCTCGGCCAGGTCTACTCGGAAACGCTCGAATACCGTGGCCCGAACCTCCGCAACCCGAACTTCCTCGATTACAAGATCCCCACAAGCCTCGAAATGCCGGAGGTGGAGACGTTCCTCATCGAGTCCAACGACGCCGAGGGCCCCTTCGGAGCCAAGGAAGCCGGCGAGGGTCCCTTGCTTCCCATCCTGCCCGCCGTGGTCAACGCCATCCATGACGCCGTGGGCGTCCGCATGCAGGAGCTGCCCATCACGCCCGACCGACTCTTCGACGCCATGCAGCGCCAAGGCGGCTGGAACAAGCCGCCGCACCCGAGCGCCAAGCCGCTCGTCAAGGCCACGGCGGGGGGCGGCGCCCGATGAGCATGCTCCTGCCCCCCTTCGAGCTCCACGAGCCTTCCACGATTGAGGAGGCCGTCGAGGCGCGTCGACGGCACCCCGAGAGCGATTGGGTGGCCGGCGGCACCGACCTACTCCCGAACTACAAGTGGATGCTGAACACGAAGCCCCACGTCATCAGCCTCCACCGCGTGGAAGAACTGCGGCGCGTGTCGCCCACCCGGCTCGGGGCGCTGGCCACCCTTCGACAGATCAGCGAGGACGCGGCTCTCTGGTCCACGGTCCCCGTGGTCCCCCACACGGCCGCCCTCATCGCGAGCCCGCTCATCCGCCAAAGCGGAACCTTGGGCGGCAACCTCCTCCTCGAAAACCGTTGCTCCTTCTTCAACCAATCCCACGTGTGGCGCGAAAGCATCGATTTCTGCCTCAAGGCCGACGGAAAAGCATGCCACGTCGTGCCGCAAGAATCGAAATGCTACGCCACGTTTAGCGCCGACCTTCCGGCCCCGCTCATCGCGCTCGGCGCGGAGTTCGAGCTGGCTTCACCCAAGGGCACCCGACGCGTTCCCGCCGCCAACTTCTACCACAACGACGGCATCGACCGCCACGGCCGCCGCCCCGACGAGCTCCTCACCTTCGTCCACCTCCCGACGAGCGCTTCTGGACTCTCGGCAAGCTACCACAAGCTGCGGCTGCGTGATTCCTGGGATTTCCCCGAACTGGGCATCGCGGTCGCCCTGCGTCTCCGCGACGGACGACTGGAAGAATTCCATCTGGTGGCCAACGCCTTGGAGATGGCGCCCAAAGTCCTCGACCACCTGGGAGAACAGAACATCGGCAAAGCGTTGACCGACCGGGCAATCGACGACATCGCGACTGGCGTCGAACAGAACGTGCGGCCGGTCAAGAACACGAGCCTATCTCCTAGCTACCGTAAGAAGATGAGCCGGGTCTTTGCGCGTCGCGCCATCTTGGAGGCACGCGAAGGTGGGACGCGACGCCGCCGCAAGGACGCCTCTCTGGCCCCTAGCGCCTAGGCGCGGCGACGCGCGATCACGAGGACTCCAAACGCGGCCAGTAGCGCCACGAAGGGCTCGAAGCCCGGCAGGACCTCCGCGGGTTCAGCCGGCGCGTCGATCTCGGGCGGCTGGAAGCTCGGGAAGACCGCGCCCATGCCAACCGTGAGTGGCACGACGAGGCTTCCGCCGACTTCGCCGAAGTAGAAGTCCTTCACCGGTTCGCCGTGGATGGTCACAGGGTCCAGCACGAGGACGTATTCGCCGGGGTCAGGGAAGTTCACTTCCACCTCGAAGTCGCCCGTGCCGTGCGTATGGATCTTGTTCTGCAGGACGGGGGCCCCCCACTCGGTGCGCAGGACCTGGTAATCGATCTCCGTGTGTTGGGCGGCCACGCCGGCCACGTTCCGGGCGTGGAACGTAAGGTGGCTGGCCAGGCCGCTCTTGAGGCCCGTGAGGCCTTCGGCCGTCACGACGACGGCGCCTGCGGAGGTGAGGAGCGGCGTACCGCCGGGCTCGGGCCCGACCGGCACGCGGTCGTCGTGGGGGACGGCTTCCGCCACGATGAACGGAATCTCGGAGCGGGCGATCCAGTCGCCGCGTTCGACGTTCACTTGGAGCAAGTACGTGCCAGGGAGCGTGGTCTCGTACACGAGGTCGAAGTGGCCGTCGTACTCGTGGAGCGAAGCAGAATGGAAGAGGAGCCGGCCCGCGGCGTCGGTCAAGAGCGCTTCAAAGTTGACGTGGGGGACGAAGGCGCCCGTCGTTGGATCTTGCACGAGGACGCTGGGGATGAACCGGCTGCCGGGCTGGGCGGTACGTTGCGGGTCGATGGCGGTGAGCAGGGTGAAGGGGTTCGTTCCTTTGGGTGCTGGAAGGCTCACGCTGGATGCGCCGGCGTCCGGGGCCGCGGCGGGCACGTCGACCGTGAGCGTCGTGGCGGCAGGCGCGTAGTGGTCGCCGTCGGGCGTGGGGAACGCGTTGTAGCCGACGACCCGGATGAGGTATTCGCCGGGTTCCTGGAACCGGTAGGAGAGCGCCATCGGCTCCGTGTGCGTGTGGAGATGGGTACGGAAGAGGAGCCAGTCGTCGCCCGGCCGGCGCACCTCGAAGAGGGCGTCGGAGTGGTTGAGGAGGGCGCCGGTGTGGTCGTTGAGCGCGATGGTGAAGGAGCCGACGCCTTGGCTAAGGCTGGAGTCGACATCGAGATGGAGCATCCTAGTGTTGTTGTTGGGCATCACAAAGCCCGTGAAGTTGGCCCTCGTTGGGACGGGGCCGCCGTCGGGAATCTCCGCGTAGACCTCGTAGGGGCCGACGGCGGGGAAGGCGACGACGAACGTGTTGAGGCCGTTGTAGTCATGGCTGGCCTTCGCGTTCGTCTCGTACAGGGTGACGTTGTTCTGCGTGACGCGAATGTACCCGTCCTGGTGGCGCGACGTCTGGCCATCGGTGAGGATGACGTACCCGAAGTGGACGGGGTTGCCCACGTAAGTGTAGCCGTCGTCCGGCACATCGTGGAGGATCACGATGGTGGTCTCTTTGGCGGACGCCTCGGGCGCCAGCGTGAAGACGCCCGCGAGGAAGAACAAAACGACAAGGATGACCCGCAATCGCTCCACCAGCTCTTTTTTGGCCAAGACACCCGTCAGAATATAAGCTTTGTAGCCGTTTGTTGTACACTCCAGGGCGGCCGCATGTACATTTTGTTCGAGGTCGAGTATCCGGAGGGCGCCGTGGCGAGGTCGGCCGTGGAGAATGCGTGGACGGGGGCCGGGTTGCCGCAGCCCGTCCCGGTCCTCGCGAACGCGAACGCCACGCCTGAAGACGTCAAGGCGCTGGTCGACCGCGTCCTCGCCACATCGGGGGCGACGAAGGCGGGCACGGGGAATGGCGATCTCGAAGTGCCGCGGTCAAGTCGCCCCGTCCTGGAACGGTTGGAGGATTTCTACCACCGACTCTACCCTGAGACGAAGGCTTCGCCCGCGCGGGGCCACTTCCACTACGAAGAGCTCGAGTGGTTGGGAGAGTTCTAGGCCTGCCGGTGCACCGCCCGCACGCGGGGCGTGGGGGTCCGAATCGGAGGCAGTTTCACGGGCGTGGCCGGCACGGGCCCCGCGTAGAGGAACACCTCGCCGCAGGTGGGGCAGTAGAGCGGCTTGCCGGGGCTGAGCAATTCCGTGTCGTCGGGGTCCTCGAGGACGTGGATGAGGACGCCGCCCTCGTCGGTGAGGAAGGCCTTGTCGCGGCCGCACTTGGGGCAGATCGTGAGTTCGCGGCGCAGGGTCTCGAGTTCCGTCTGGACCATCTGGCGCTCCTTTTCGAGCGCCTCGAGTTCCAGTTCGAGTTCGGCCAGGCGTTGTTCGAAGCGGACGACCGCTTCGCGCCTGTCCTGGGCCGGCTTCTTGGATGCCACGTCCGCGCCGACACCTAGGGATTATAAAAACGTGTTGCTGCAAACCTCGAACGTTTCGCACAGAAACGTCCAGCGGATGACCGTGGAATCGGCGGCTCCGCTGGACGTTGGCGTGGCCTGCTGGAGCGGCGACCTACCGGGCGACCGCCGTGGGCCGGCGCGTGGTCTCGTCGATGACCTTTCGGGCGCGGGCGGCGTCGCTCACGCGCAGCAGGATACGGCCTTCGCCGGGTCCTGTTCCCGCCGTCCCGAAACAGCTCTCGATGTTGATGTCCGCCTCCGCGAGGGCGCGGCACACCTTCGTGAGTTCCCCCGGCCGGTTCGGGAGCGTCGCCTCGACGAGCTGCGTCCCGATGCAGGCAAACCCTTTCTTGCGCAGGATATTCTCCGTCTTGTCGGCGTCGCTCGTGTAGAGCCGGACGTACCCGACCTCGCCAAGGCCTTCGCTCTCGAAGGCCTCGATGTTGATCTTCTCGTCCGCGAGCGCCCGCGTCACTTCCGCAAGTTGCCCCGGCTTGTTTGCCAAGGGGACTGTGCAACAACGTACCGTGGTCGTCAACCGAACAACCTCCGCGTGCTAATCGATGGCATAGTATAAGCGGCTTGCCCGACGAAACCTCAGGCCTGGGGCGGCAGCGCCTCGGCATCGCCGCGCAGCGCCACGATTTCTTCTACCGAGGGCCGCAGGCCGCGTTCACCCACCACGCCGGCGAGCGGCCCCAGCTGCTCCAAGGGGCCGGCCAGGGCGCGCGCGAAACGCTTCGGCGCGGGCCGCCGTTGGCTCGCCGAGAAAACGAACTCGCGCGCGAGAAGGCAGAACTGCGCGTACACGCGGCTCGCTTCCATGAGGGCGGAATCGTCGCCGTGTTCACGCACCTCCATCTCGATGCGCCCCAAGGTTTCGCGCGCGGCGTCGAGACAATCGCGCACCTTGGCCTCAAAGGCAGCAAGATCCATGGGTCGGCCTCAGTGGCTGACGGTCCCGCCATCCACCACGATGGCCTGGCCCGTCACGAAACTCGATTGCTGGCTCAACAAGAACAGGACGAGGTCGGCAACTTCCTGGGGCTCCCCGAACCGTCGCAACGGGTTCTCCTTCTCCAGGGCGCGCCGTTCCGCCTTCGTGAGCTGGCCGAGCCACTCCGTGCGGATGTTTCCGGGCAGGATGGCGTTGGCCCGAATCCCCTGCGGTCCATATTCCCGGGCGATGTCGCGCATCAGGCCCAGGACGGCGGCCTTGGCTTCCGTGTACGCCGTGCCCTTGTAGCCCGAGAGGGCGGGCGAGGAGGACACGTACACGATGCTTCCGGCGCGCGCCCGCACCATGTCCTTGAGCGCCCAATACGTGCAGAGGCGGCTCCCGCGCAGGTCCACGTCGGCCACGCGTGCGAAACCCTCCACGACCTCGTCCGGCCGCAGCCGGTCCAACCGCGTGTCCCAGAGGCGGGCCTCCACAGGGTACCCGGCCACGTTGGCGAGCGCCGCCACGGGTCCTTTCCGCCAGGCGCGGATGGTGCCGAACATCCGGCGGACGCTCGCGGGGTCCGATACGTCGCACGCGACGCCAAGGCTGGGCCCGCCGAATCTTTCGTCGAGCCGCTTGGCTTGGCGTTCGCAGTCGCGGCTCCGACGGGACGAGACGACGACGCGGGCCCCCACCGACGCTAGTCGTTCGGCCACGGCGCGTCCAATGCCGCGCGTCCCGCCCGTCACCACCGCGACCCGACCGCGAAGCCGGAAAACGTCGGGGTGTCCGCGGGAGCGCGCCACGACGTGGCGGATTCCAACCGACGACTTTAACCTGCCTGACGCCTGCGATGGGTTTTTGCAGGCCGCGGCGATGTTTCTTCTCGGATCCGCATGGCGAGCACACGATATCCCAAGGGGTGGACCCAATCTGATGGGCGCCTCGTGGCCGCGTACCGGTTCCGCGACTTCGCCCAGGCAATGGGGTTCCTCAACGAGGTGGCGCTCCACGCCGAGGCCCACCAGCACCACCCTGACTTCGCGGTGCACTGGAACGAGGTGCGGTTCGAGGTATGGAGCCACGACGAAAACCGGGTGACGAGCCGGGACGAGAAGCTCGTATCGAGCATCGCGGCCATCGCGCACCGCTACCGGCCAAAGACCCTCCGATGACCTCGCCGTCCCCTGGAGATGCACGGCGGCGCGTCCCAGGAATCCGCGCGCGCACGCTGCCCGTCTTCGATCGGAGGTCCGCCCGAGGGGACGGGGCCACGCTCATCGCCGGCATGGTCCTGGTCGGTGCCTGGTTCGGCGCCAAGACGGGCCTCGCCGGCGGCGCCCCCGACTGGTTCGGTTACGCGGCGCTCGCGCTCCTGTTCGTGCTCGGGCTCTTCGCCCCTCGTCTCTGGCTGGCCGCGCTCGTCGTGTTCCTCTCGCTGGCCGTCCTGACGCGCGTCGTCTACTTCACGGGCACCGCGTGCGACGGCGTGCCAGGGTGCCCGGAAGACGAAGGACTCTCGGGCGCGCTCATCTGGACCTCGTTCCTCGGCGTCGGCGCGACCCTCGTGGGCGGCGGCTTGCGCCAACTCGCCCGGGGGCCCATCACTGGGTGACGCGATATGCATAAATCGCGCACCCCGCGTACCCCGCGCGGTCCGCCATGAAGCACGTCCAGGTCTCCAGGGAGGAAGCGCTGGAATACCATTCCCGCACGCCCCACGGCAAGATCGAGGTGCGGCCCACCAAGCCCGCCGTCACCCAGCGCGACCTCGCGCTGGCCTACACGCCCGGCGTGGCGGAACCTTGTCGGGAGATCGAGAAGGACCCCGACCTCGCGTACCGCTACACCACGAAGGACAACCTGGTGGGCGTGATCACGAATGGGACGGCGGTCCTGGGTCTTGGCGACATCGGGCCCCAGGCCGGCAAACCAGTGATGGAAGGCAAAGGCATCCTCTTCAAGCGGTTCGCGGACATCAACGTCTTCGACGTCGAGGTGGCCGAGAAGGACCCCGATCGGCTCGTCAAGATCGTGAAAGCGCTCGAGCCCACGTTCGGCGGGATCAACCTGGAGGACATCAAGGCCCCCGAGTGCTTCTACGTGGAGGAGAAGCTCAAGCAGTCGATGGACATCCCGGTCTTCCATGACGACCAGCACGGCACCGCGATCATCACGACCGCCGCGCTCCTCAACGCGCTCGAGGTCGTCGGCAAGAAGCCGAAGGACGTGCGCGTCGTCGTCTCCGGCGCCGGCGCGGCCGGCATCGCGAGCGCCAACATGTACGTCCAGATTGGCGTCCGCCGAGAAAACATCACGCTCACGGACACGATGGGCGTCGTCTACAAGGACCGCAAAGAGAACATGAACCCCTACAAGGAAGCCTACGCGCGCACCACGAAGGCGCGGACGCTCGCGGACGCCATGAAAGGGGCCGACGTATTCATGGGTCTCTCCGCCCCCAACATTGTGGACGCGTCCATGATCCGGTCCATGGCGGACCGACCCATCGTGTTCGCGCTGGCCAACCCGGACCCCGAGATTACGTACGAGGCTGCCACGGCGGCGCGCCCCGACATCATCATGGCCACGGGTCGCAGCGATTACCCCAACCAGGTGAACAACGTGTTGGGGTTCCCCTTCATCTTCCGCGGAGCGCTCGACGTGCGCTCGCGCCAGATCAACGACGAGATGAAGATGGCGGCGGTCAAGGCGTTGGCTGCCTTGGCGCGCGAGGACGTTCCGGACAGCGTCATCAACGCCTACGGGGGCGAACCCATCCGGTTCGGCGCGCATTACCTCATCCCGAAGCCGCTCGACCCGCGGGTTCTCCTGTGGGTGGCACCGGCCGTCGCGGGGGCCGCCATGGCGACCGGAGTCGCTCGAAAGAAGATCGACCTCGCCAAGTACCGCGAAGACCTCGAGGCCCGCCTCGGCAAGGAATACGAGATGATGCGGATCATCCTCAACAAGGCCAAGGCGAACCCGAAACGGATCGTGTTCGCCGAGGGGATGCACGAAAAAGTTCTCCGCGCCTGCCAGGTCCTGCATGACGAGAAGATCGCCCGCCCCATCCTCTTGGGCGACCTCAACCTCATCGATCAGAAGCGGCGAGAGCTCGGCCTCGACTTCGAATACGATGGCGTCGACCCGTGGGCCGAGGTCTTCACGGAGCGCATGAAGAACTACGTCGACCACCTGGCGGCCAAGCGGGCCCGCAAAGGGGTCACCCAGCAGGAGGCCCGCGAACTGCTGCGGAACCGGAACTACTTCGGCGCCATGATGGTCGAGATGGGTGAAGCGGACGGCCTCATCAGCGGCATCGGTTTCCACTACCAGGACGCGTTGCGGCCTGCGCTCGAAGTGATTGGCGTGAAGCCGGGGGCGCACAAGGTCGTCGGTTGTTACATGCAGGCTTTCCCCGATCGCGTGCTGTTCCTCGCAGACGCGACCGTGAACATCGATCCGAGCGAGGAGGACCTCGTTGAAATCGCGCTGGCGGCGGCCCGCGTGGCGCGCAAGTTCGATGTCGAGCCGCGCGTGGCGATGCTGAGCTTCAGCAATTTTGGGTCAAGCCGGCACCCCTTCTCGCTCAAGGTCGCCGCCGCCACGCGACGTGTGCAAGAGCGAGATCCCACGTTGATGGTGGACGGGGAGATGCAGGCCGACAGCGCCATCGTGCCGGAGCTCCTGCGTGAGTCGTTCCCGTTCAGCAAGTTGAAGGAGCCAGCCAATGTCCTGGTCTTTCCGAGTCTGGAAGCGGCCAATACCGCTTACAAGCTGCTGCAGCGCCTCGCGGATGCCCACACGGTGGGCCCTATTCTCGAAGGGATGGCCAAGCCCTGTCACATCCTCCAGCGGGGCGACGAGGTCGAGGACATCGTGAACATGGCGGCCATCTGCGTCGTGGACGCGCAGAAGCCGGCGGAGACCCGTTCGCCGGCGATCCGGCGCGTGGCGCAGCGCGGCCGCTAGGTCCGCCGTGTGCCCCAGCGGCCGTCGCGGACCTCGCCCAGGGCGAGGCGCCGGAGCCCCATCTTGCATTGGTGCCGAAGCGGACACGGTCCGCATTCGGGCAGCGAGGGGAAGCAGTAGGTCTTGGCGATGCGGGCAAAGGCGTGGACGTATGCGTCGGGATCCATGAGGGCGACGGACCGGGCGAGCTCCTTCACCTTGAGGACGCCCTCGCGCGCGTTGCGTGCCCCTTCGTATCCGATGCGGGTCAGGACGCGGTGGACAGCCATGTCTTCGGGTTCGAAGACCGGGCCCACGTCCACGGGCGGGGTCGGTTCTGGTGGGCGCTCCGGGGCCGGCCGGGGCGCAAGCGGCCCCCGGGGTGGCGGGGCGGGACCCTTGAGGGGGGGTTCGGGTTGTTCCTCGAGCTCAACCTGCGGACCCCACGGCGCCTTGGTGGAGAGATCGGCGGAGGCCGGCCGGAGCTGCTTGCGCTGCGGGCCGGGCGGGGCGACCTCGGGGAGCTCCGGTCCCGGCAGGGGGGGGTCGACGGGTTCAACCTCGACCGCTTCGGGGGGCTCGGAGGCGGCGGGTTCCGCGGGGACAAGGTCGGGTTCGGGCGGTGGCTCGTGCGCGATGGACTCCGCCTCGGCGGCAGACGGCGGTTGCGTCACGTAGGCCTCGGCTTCCTCCTCGTCAACGACGACGCTCACGGAGCGGCCGCCGTGGCGGGTCTGGCGTGTCCGCACCTCGACGAGGATGGGGACGGTGAGTCGGCCCCCCGCCACGAGGGAGACGCCGGTGTCGAGGCGTTGGATCTCGTCGGCGGCGTCGCCGGTGAGGCCTTCCACGCTGTGCGTGATGGCCTTGAGGTCGTTGGGGTTGGTGACCTTGAGGATAATCTGGGTGTTGCACTGGGAGAGGACGTTCTTGTCGACCTTGGCCGGGCGTTGGCTCACGATGAGGAGGCCCATGCCGAACTTGCGGCCTTCGCTCGCGATTGTGCGCAGTTCTTGGCCGCTGCGCGCCGCGCCGAGGCCGCGTTCGGGGCAGAAGTTGTGTGCTTCCTCGACGACGAGGAGGAAGGGCGGCACGGTGTCGCGTTTGCGGGCGTCGAAGAGGGCGCGCGCAAGGCGGGCCACGACGATCTCGGCGACTTCGGGTTGCGTTCCCTTGAGGTTGAGGAGGGTGGCGTTGCCGGGACGGACGACGTCGGTGAGCGGCGTGGGGGGCGTGGCGAAGAGTTGGGTCCCTTGGAGATTCTCGATGGCGGCGATGAGGGGCCACTTGGCGTTGCTCGGCGTCCGGCCGAGTTCCTCCGTGATGTCGGCGAGCGCGTAGTAGGGCTTGGTCTTCTTAAGGGCGTTGATGGCCTGGTACAAGAGGCCTTGTTGGGCGCTGGAGGCCTTGCCGCCGAGTAGGTCGAGGATGTCTTGGGCCTCGAGGTGGGACCCGTCGAGCGCCAGCTTGGTGGCACCGGGGGCAAGGCGGGTGTCGAGGGCGTATTCCTTGAGGTTGGTCGCGAAGGATTTGGGTTTGAGGTGGAACCGGATGAGGTTGTCGACCTCCTTGGGTTCGATGTTGGGGTTGGCGAGGGTGCCGTACTCGCCGTGGGGGTCGACGATGACGAGGGCGACGCGGCGTTTGAGGAGTTCTTCGATGATGACGCCGACGGCGTAGGATTTTCCGGCGCCGGTCTTGGCCAGGATGCTGGCGTGCTTCTGGACGAGGATCTCGGCGTCGAGGACGACGGGGATGTCGGTGCCTTTGAGGTGGCCCAGGTAGACGCCCTCGTCGGGGTTGGCCGTGAGGCCCAGCACTTTTTGGACGACGTCGGCGCTCGCGCGGCGGACCTCCGTGCCGGCCTTGAACGGGGTGCGGGGCGTCTGGAGGAGGCCACGCTCGTCGCGGTAGCCGATGACGCGGACGCCGCAGCTCATATGGTCGCCGGTGGCGAGGCTTCCGTGGCCGCCCAAGCTCACGGCTTCTTCGAAGCTCAGTTCGCTTTGACGCTGGACATCGACGATCTGGCACAACGCGACGCCGGCCGGGTGTTGGGCGCTCACGTAGTCGAGGCGCTTGACGTCGGGGTCGCTGGCGGCGAACTTGAAGTGGGTCGAGGCGACTTCGCCGTAGATGATGCCGACGCGTTCGCCGGGGCGGGTTCCCATCCGGCGCAATACCGTCGGGGTCGAATTAAGGGCTTTGGGTTTGGCGGCCCGCGGCGGCGTCAAGTCCCGGAGTCGGCGGCGCCGTAATGGATGTGGCCATGGCTCCGGGGACGGGGAGTCCCCACCAGGGACAGGCGGGCCGTGAGGAGGCCGCCGGCGAAGCGGGCGTGGCACGTGTTGGGGTCGATCTGTGCCGGGGCGGGAATCTGGAGGTCGTACTGGATGCCGACGCCGGCGGCACGGACGCGGACGGACCTTGACGTGGATTCGACCTCGATGCGGTCCCGGCGGGCCCCGGGGAGCAGGACCCGCACTTCGAACATGTGGTCCTTGGTGTCGCATCGCGCGGTCCAGTAGGGTCGGCGTGGCAGAGCCAGGGTGGCGGCGGGGCGGTCGCCGACCCGGGTGAACCGGGGGACTCCGTCGGGGCCGACGCGCACGAACCAGCCGTTGACCCAGGGGTGGGCCGCGGGCGGATGCGCGGAGGACTCACCGAACAGGTGGGCCACGCGACGCTCGCTGTCGGCGACGACTTTGCGGAGTTCGTCGCGGAGCCAGTGCGGGCCTTTCTTGGTGGGGGTTTCTTCCACGAAACCACGCTCCCTGCGGGTCTCGGGAGTACGCTGGGCGCGGTCGCCGATAAGGGTTGGTTCGTATCTGGGGGGCGGACGACGCAGGCGGGCCCACGCGGGGCCGCCACGCTTAGGCACTACGGAGCCGTGCTCGCCGCGCGTCATCCGGCGGGTGGGGTCGGCCCGAAGGGCGCCCCCGCTGCGAGCGCGACCGTCGAGACACGTGGCCAGCATCCGGCCCATCGGCCCCATGCGCGGTCTTCTCCCAAACCTCAAGTCGAAAGGGAGCACGCCGGGCCTTCATGCGCGCCCCCATTTCCGTCCTGCTCGGACTGATCCTTCTCCCGGCCCTCCCCGCCGGCGGCGTTTCGACCGTCGCCCCCAGCGCCGACCATGGCTTTCCTCCCCTCGAGGCGTTCGTCCCCGCAAGCGAACGGTCCTGCGCGCCGGGGGAAAGCGAACACGTTGCCGACTGGCCCGTCCCGGGTCACCCCGACGCGCGCGTCGCCATCTTCACCCTCTGTGAGGGTTGGGACGCGGATGAATCGGGGCCTTCCATCGACTCGCACCAGGACTGCCCGTCCACCGCATACAACCGCCTGCCCTTCCGCCAGCCAGCCCCCTATGTGGGCGCCGTACAGAATCCGAGCCGCGGCGACGAGCAGAATAGCGTGGCGCCCACGACGCGGATGGCCTATGTATTGACGGACCTGATCGACGCGGCGCGTGCGTGGGACACCGAGACGTCGGCGACGATCTACGAGTACATCTTGAATCTCGAGGGGTTCACCTCGGCCAACACCAACGTCCAGAACCACATCCGCTGGGTTTCCATGGGCGCCTCCAGCTCGACGCTCGCCCAGACCATCATCTATTACGTGGCCGGATGGGCCCGGGACACCGACATCGAATTCAACGACGACAAGCCCTGGACCTCGTCCTGGGGGATCGGGACGGGCTATTACCACACGCGGGCCGTGGCCGCGCACGAGTTTGGTCACGTGTTTGGCCTCGACCACGCCGCCGCGACGTCCGCCAACGCGTGCCTCACCATGTACCCCTACATCGCAATCGACGACGATTCCAAGTCGACGCTCGGCACGGGAGACATCCTGGGAATCCAGGCCATCTACGGGTGAATCCCCGTGGGCCGCCTCGAGGCGGGGCCCCGTCGGGCCGGGAGGGCCAGCCCTGCGGCGCCGCGACCGACCCACGCGCCGTGGACCGGATGGTGGTCGCGAGACCGCCGCGCTTCGGTTATGTGCCCAGGCGCCGGCGGGCGAGCGCTTGCTCTTCCGCAAAGTGCAGCTCGCCGGGGATGATGAGGCAGTGGAGAGGCTGGCCGAAGTCGGTTTCGGCGATGCGCCGCGCCTCGGCCGCCAGAATCCGTTCGTCATCGGCGCCAACCCGGGCGCACGCCACGAGTTCTGTCGTAGGCTCGACGACCTTGCCTTTGGCTTCCTTCTCCAAGCCTAAGAGGAGCCGCGCGCCTTCGCTGGCCGACATGTACCGGTTCTTCGCGGCGTCGATGTCGAGGAGGACCAAGGTGTGAAGCCCTCTCCGCTTGTTCTCACGAATCGCAGTATAAGGGGACACCGGGTTGAAGTTCGGCTGGGGGAAGACCAGCGTCGTGGTCCGGCCGAACTTGTAGGATTGGAGGCCCGCGGCGCCCGCCGCGGCGACCTGGATGCTCACGCCGTGCACGAGGCGCGTGGAGATTCCAAGGTCCTCGGCGCGCAGCTTCAGTTCTTGGTGCGTGGTGGCCGTCATCGGGTCGCCGGCCGTCAGGAAAGCCACGCGGTGACCCTTCGCCTGCTCGAGGACCTTGGCGAAGCCGCCTTCCACTTCTTCCCGCGTCAGGAGGGTCAATCGCTTCCCCAGCGCGCGCTCTAGTTGGGAATGGGTCGCGCCGATCAAGTGGCTCGTGTAGAACTCCGCGTAGACTGCGTGCACCTCCTTGACCGCCTCGATGGCGCGCAGGGTGATGTCGTGCGTGCCGGCCAGTCCGAGTCCAACAAATATTAACGCGCCCACGCTTCCTCGACCCGTGACGACGGCCTATGCGCTCGTGGCCCCCCTCCGATTGGGGGAGGACGCCAAGCGCATCGTCCGCTCGCTCGGCATCGGACGGCCCGACTTAAAAATTGGTCGACGGGAGAACCACATTCTCATTCCCCTCCTGCGCGCCGTCGACCCGCCCCTGGCGGGAACGAGCGTGGAAGTCGCCGAGTTCCAAAGCACGCGTCCGCCCCGGTCCTACAAGGACGCCGTCCAGATCCCGGACAAGTACCGGCCGGAGCTCCCGACGAGCTTCGACATCGTGGGCGACCTCGTTGTCATCAAGATCCCGGAGCCGCTACGCCTCTTCGGCCCGGCGATCGCGGAAGCGATCCTCAAGGTCCACAAGAACGTGAAGGGCGTGTTCCACGACGACGGCGTCCAAGGGGCCTACCGGATCCGGACCCTCAAGCCGTTGGCCGGCGTCACGCGCACCGAGACCGTCCACATCGAGTATGGCACCGAACTGAAGCTCGACCTCGCCCGCGCCTACTTCAGTCCACGCCTGGCCAACGAACACGACCGCGTCGCCCGGATGGTCCAGATCGGGGAGACCGTCCTGGACGCCACCGCCGGCGTGGGACCGTTCACCGTGATGATCGCCAAATTGCGCCGCGCCGCCAAGGTCGTCGCCATCGACCTCAACCCGGACGCGGTCCGGCTCCTGCGCGAGAACGTGAACCGCCACAAGCTGGACGACCGCGTGGACATCATCGAAGGCGACGCCACCTCGAAAATGGCCGGGCTAGACGGCCTAGACCGCGCCATCGTGAACCTCCCCCATGGGGGCGAAGAGATCCTGGTGGCAGCCGCCCGCCGCCTCAAGCCCGGCGGCACCCTCCACTACTATCGGGTCATCGCCGAACCCGAACGCGATGCCTTCGTGGCCGGCATGGTGCGTCGGCTCCACGAGGAAGCCGGCCGGACGGCCACGCCGGTGGCCGTGCATGCGGTCCACGCCTATTCGCCAACGGACCGGTTGTTCGCGATCGACTTGCGCCTGGCCTAGGGAGGCCGGCTACAATCCTAGTTCCCGCGCAATCACGAGGCGTTGAATCTCGCTCGTGCCCTCGAAGATCTCGAAAATCTTGACGTCGCGGAAGAACCGCTCGGCGTTGTAGTCCGTGATGTAGCCGTTGCCGCCGTGGATCTGGATGCCCTTGATGGTGGCGTCCATCGCCATCTCGCTCGCGAAGACCTTCGCCATGGAGGCCTCCTTGGTGATCTTCCTGCCTTCGTCGCGCAGGCGCGCCGCGCGCAGGTACAGGAGTCTGCCCGCCTCGATGTTCGTCTGCATCTCGGCCAGCATGAACTGGATGGCCTCGTGCTCGATGATGGGCTTCCCCATGGTGCGGCGCTCTTGGGCGTAGGCGCGCGCGTCCTCGAAGGCGGCGCGGGCCAGGCCCACGCTTCCGGCCGCGGCCATGATCCGGCCGGTGTCGAGGGTGGCGAGAGCAATCTTGAACCCGTCGCCTTCGGGCCCCAATCGGTTCTCTGCTGGGAGGCGGCACTCTTCGAAGAGGAGTTGACTCGTGGGCGACCCGTGGAGGCCCATCTTCTCAAAATCCTGGCCGATGATGAGCCCGTCCGTCCCCTTGGGGACGATGAACGCGGTGATGCCCTTGTGGCCGAGCTTGGGGTCCAGGGTGGCGAACACGATGAGGGTGTCGGCGACGGACCCGTTCGTGATGAACGTCTTTTGTCCGTTGAGGACATACCCGTCTTTCTCCTTGCGGGCGGACGTACGCAGGGCGGCCGCGTCGCTGCCGGCCTGCGGCTCGGTGAGCGCGTAGGCGCCCAGGTGCCGACCCTCGGCCAGCGGGCGGAGATACCTCGTCTTCTGTTCGGGCGTGCCCCAAGCGTTGATGGGGCCGCACGTGAGGCTGTTGTTGGCCCCAAAGATGACGCCCATCGTAGCGCTCCACCGGTTGAGTTCTTCGGCGGCCAAGGCGAAGCTCACGTAGTCGGTGCCGGCGCCGCCCCACTCCTGGGGCACCGTCATGCCGAGGAGGCCCAGTTCCGCCATGCGCTGCACGAGCTTCGTCGGGAACCGTCCGGTCTTGTCGATCTTCGACGCCTCGGGGAAGATCTCCTTCTCGCCGAACTGCCGAACCGTGTCGCGGATGAGCTCCTGTTCGCGCGTGAGGCGGAAATCCACGTCGCGGGCAAGGAGACCTGTTTATTTCCCCTTTGCCCAGCCCGAGAAAAGGCCGCCGGTTGGCGGGTTCATAGCCGTTCGCCGAAATGCTTTTCATCGACGCCCGGGCGAGAACCGTTCGTCGACATGGGTTGGATCCGCCGCCTGTTCCACCGGGTCAGCCGCCAGGAAGCGGCCGCGCACCCGTGGGTCAGTCCTCGGTTCCTTTCTGTGGTGGCGGGCCTTGCCGTGCTCGGCGTCGCCTTGGGCGCGTGGGCGTTGAACCGCGAATCCGCGGCGTCCGGTTCGTCGTCGAGCCCCGTCGCACAGTCCGGCCAATCCGAGCCGCTGGTGCACCAGGACCTCGTGGGTTTTGGATCCCTCAGCGACGCGCTGGACGCCTCGACCCATGACTGCCTCGTGGAATGCCAGGTAAACAAGGAGTGGATGGAGTGGACGAAGAATCACCCGAACGTGCGCATTGTCGCCCGCGAACCCGTCACGGATCAAGGCATCGCCGTGGCCTGGAAAGTCACTTGGGAGGAACGCCCGTGAAGCCCCTTCCCGCCTCCATATCTAGGTTTCGCGTCTGGCTCATATACCGCCGGAGGGCGGAGGCGGGAGTGGGATAACATGCCCGCACCACACAAGGCGGGTCCGGAGGGGTTGAACCTCGGCCGCCGGACGCAGCCCGGCGTCAAGGAGCTCACCATCGAACTGGGCGGCGCCGACATCTACATCAATCTCTCCCGCAAGGTCGACCTCGAGAACGGCCACGTCCTTTACGAGGCCGTCCTCACCGACCCCCACGGCAGCCGCGCGATCTACATCGACAAGGACGACATCGTGGAATGCCTGCGCGACGTGTTCATCGCGGGTTCGGGACCTGAGCCCGAGCCCGACAGCACCCCCCCGCCGCACCGCGCCGAGAGAGGTCGACCCTGACCCATGGACGTCCGAAAGATCCTCAAGGTCTACAACTACGTCAACGACGAGAAGCGGCCGAAGGTGAACGTCAAGTTCCTGGCCGCCCTGGCCGCGTTCCTGGTGGCGGGCGCAGCGCTCGTCACTGTCGCGCTCCTGAACGGCGGCTCGTCCCCGTCATCGAGCGAAGTTCCCGCATCCGAATCCAAACGCGAATACGTGGGCCTCTCCGACCAGGAAATGGAACGCATGCTCTCGGGCCGCGTGAATGCCCAGACGGCCCAGCAACGGTGGACCGCCTGGCAGGCTGAACACCCCGACGCCGTCGTGGAGAAGCGCGAAGAGATGCGCCTTTCCGGCGTCGTCGTCGGTTGGTGGGTCACGTGGCACGACGAGTAAACGCTCAGGCGTTGGTCGGCACCGCGTCGCCGCCGGTCGTGGCGGCCTGGGTCGGGAACACCCGGATCCGTTCCAGCGGATAGCGGCGCCACGTCACCTCGGCGGGAATCCGTACCCATTCGTACAGGATTCCGCCCGCGGCCTCCATGACGCGGCCGTGCGAATCGGCCGCAAGAGCGACCCCGTCGCGGTAGACGGACGCATTGTCCCAATCGTAGCCCGCGCGCAAGAGACTTGCCTCCTCCGGGAAAAGTTCGACGTGGAGTCGGCGCTCCTCGGGCGATAGACCCGAGAGGAGGGCGCTGGCACGGACCGAGAAATCCTCCGGATCCTCCGACGCGAGCCGCGCCGGGGGAATGAGGGTAGAGATCCGGAAATGGAACCCGATGGATTCCAGGTGGTCCAGGAGCCGGTAGAGTTCCCGCTGCCCAGAGGTGGTGCGGACCCAGCGGCGCGCGAACAGCCAATCCTGGCCGCGTCGCGCGGACGCCTCCACGCAGGACAGGTCGCCGTTGGCGGTCGGGCGAATCTCGTAGGAGCGCTGGCGGAGGACTTGTTGGCGCAGCAGGTCATCGAAGAAGAGGCAGCAATCGGGCACGGCACGCTCTTGTCCTCGCCGGGATAGGCCCGTTGCGGCAACGTGGTTTGCCGCAAAGCCACCGGGGGAAATCGAATCCCCGACCTGCCGCTTACAAGGCGGCTGCCATAGCCGCGAGAGACCGAGGCCAGGGGAGGCCTCGCCCCGACCCTACGTTCTCCTTCTTCGGACAGCAAGAAAAGAAGCGAGGGCGACAAAGAGGACGCCGACGGACGGTGCCGTGGCATTGCCGCCTTCTTTCGTTTCTCCGCCAGAACCGCCAGAATCGTTCCGGTCCTTTTCCCCGATTTGGAAGGTGCGCAAGAAGTTGGGTGAACCCTGTGCCGAATCAATGGTTCGCGTATTCGATTGGATACTCGCCCCGGAGTATTCGGCCTGACCCTTGGCGGTCGCGTCAAGGAAAGTGTTCACCGTCAGCGCGAGGGTCCCCGAGGCCTCGGCGTCCGAATACGCCGCAATGTCGACTCGCTTGGGATTCCAATCGGAATCCCATGAATTAGAGGCAGGAGAAATGCTTCCCTGGCCACTCAGGTCGTTGGCGGCCCTATACTCGGCACAAAACGTTATCGTGTAGGTGACTCCGTTCTCATCCATCCAAGAAACCGGAACGCACCCGACGCGCGCTTCCATTTCGATCGTCTTCGTCCCGGTCCAATTTTGGCCCGGACAACAAACGGGAGAATACGAATAGCTAATCGTCCAAGTTGCCGCGCCTGCTTCGGGTTCCACGAACCGCTCGAGGCTCTTACCAGCTCGAATATTTCCCGGTTGAAGCCCCCAGTTTACGAACGACGAGTAGGAGAAAGAAAGGTCGACGCTTTCCTCGTCTGGAAAGAGATCCCCCGTTTGTAGCTCGTACGTAACCTCGTCCAGAACGCCGCCCTCCGTGGCCTGGACCGGAGACGCAATCGAGCCTCCTAGAATAATGGCTGCCGCTTGGACGAATACCCCTAAGAAAATTACCCTCAACCTGTCACCATTCCCGGTAGCGGAATAGCGGTCATCAACCTTTCCGCCCCTTCAAAATGACGGTCCCAACCCATTACTTTGTTGGGCGGAAGCCACCGGGGGAAATCGAATCCCCGACCTGCCGCTTACAAGGCGGCTGCTCTACCGACTGAGCTACGGTGGCAATTGAGGGCCCCACGCCAGAAACCCAAGCGTGGGGCGGCGGCTACCGCCCTGTTGTTGCCTTGGCGGCGTCCGCCTGCGCCTGGGCGCGGCCCAGTTCCTGGCTTCGTTCCGTGGCCGCCTGCACCGCGTCCATGAGGAGCGCGCGAAGACCGTTGCGTTCCATGCTGTGGAGGGCGGCGATGGCGGTGCCGCCGGGACTCGTGACGAGGTCCTTGAGGACGCCGGGGTGCTGCTTGAGCTCCTGCGCCATCTTGGCCGCGCCGAGCACGGTCTGGATCGTGAGCTGCGTGGCGACGTCGCGCGAAAGGCCCACGCGGACGCCGGCGTCCGAGAGGCCTTCGATGATCTGGAAGATGTACATCGGACCCGTGCCCGAGAGGCCCGTCACCGCGTCGAGCTGGTACTCGCCGAGTTCCACGACGGTGCCCACGGCCTCGAAGATGCGCCGGGCCTCCTTCACGTCCTCGTCGGAGGCGTGCTCGCCCCGGCAGATCGCCGTGGCGCCAAGCTTCACGACCGCGGCCACGTTCGGCATGGCGCGCACCACGGGGACCTTCTTGGCGAGGTTGCGCTCGAGCCGGGCCGTCGTGTAGCCGGCCGCGATGGAGATGACCAGCTTCTTGGGCGTCACGACGTCGCGGATCTCTGCCAAGACCTTGTCCATAATCTGCGGCTTCACCGCGAGCACGAGGATGTCGCCCTTGCGCGCGGCCTCCGCGTTGTCTTGGGTCCAATGAACGTCGAGCTCTTTCGCGAGCGCGTTGATCTTTTCCCGCTTGGGGTGGCTCGCCCAGATGTCCTGGTTCTTGCCCCAGCTCGAGTGGAGGATGCCCCGCAGAAGCGCGGTGCCCATATTGCCGGCACCGATGACCGCGATGTGCTTGGCCATTTGGCGGCCGCGTTGAAAGGGTCCCGACTAATGAAGGCTTCCTTTGGGCGCCCCGGCCGCGACGGCCAAACCGCTTTAGGGGGACGCCGCATGGTCCACGCGTCCGGACCGCGTGGGTTCGAAGAGGCGGAAGATCGTGGCACTGAGGGACAAGCTTCGCGAACGCGTCACACCCCTCCTCGAACCCGGCGAACAAGTCCGACAAGTGTTCCTCGCGCAGACGGGCCCTTCCCCCTACTGGTTCTTCCTCACCTATCTCGTGTTGTTCTGGATCAAGTACTACATCGTGGCCGTCACCGACCGCGAAGTCGCGGTCTTCCGGGCCGGCCTATGGACGCCGACGAAACCGAAAGGGTTCCACCAGCGCTACCCGCGAGGGATGCGGCTCGGCGCGCCCCTGTCGGGGCTCTGGGCCCGGACCATGATCGGCAGCGAATCCATGCACGTGCACAAGCGCTTCCACAAGGACGTCGAGGCGGCCGACCAAGAGCTCGCCCTGTTCCAACCGTACGGTTCCGGGCCGCCAACGGCTTCGCCCCCTCCGGCGGCACCGGCACCCCCAGCCCCTCCGGCGGGTCCCACGCACGCCGTCCCGCCCACGGGCCTGCCCGCCTGGTCCACGCCCGACCCTTCCGTCGCTCCGGCGACGACGCTTCCGCCCGGGTTACCGGTCCGCCTCGTCGAGAACCAAGGTGATTGGGCCCGCGTCGTCCTCGAGAACGGCTGGTCCGGCTGGGTCGACCGGCGACCGCTCGCGCCGCTCCGGTAGGAAACGCTGAAGTCCCGAAGGCGCCTGCGAGCCGCGTGCGCGTCTGCCTGGGGGGCACCTTCGACCGCCTCCACGTTGGGCACGAAGCCTTGCTCCGCAAGGCGTTCGAGGTGGGGGACGAGGTCTTCATCGGCCTCACGAGCCAACGCCTCGCTCAGGCGAGGCGGGGGCGGCGCGTGCGTCCCTACGCGCGGCGGCTACGGGCCTTGCACTCCCTCCTGCGCCGGAAGGGCTGGACGGCCACGGTGGCCGAGATCGATCACCCGTATGGCCGAAGCACGGAGGCGCGGTACGACGCCATCGTCGTCTCGCCCGAGACGCTTCCCCGCGTGAAGGGGATCAATGCCGCGCGCCGACGCCGCCGACTCCCCCCCATCAAGGTCTTCACGATCCCTTACTTCTACTCCGGTGACGGCCTCCGCATCACGGCCACGCGCATCGCGCAAGGCGACATCGATGGCCGCGGGCGGCGGTTGACCCCGCTCCGCGTCGCCGTCGGTTCGCGCAACCCCACCAAGGTCCTCGGCGCCCGCGACGCCTTCCGCCGCGCCTTCCCCCGGCTTCGCGTCTCCGTGCGGGGGGTCCACGTCTCGAGCGGCGTGGCGGAGCAACCCAAGGGGAAGGCGACGTACCGGGGCGCCCTCAACCGCGCGCGCGGCGCGTTGGCCGGTTGGCGCCGGGCCGAGTACGGCGTGGGCGTCGAGGCCGGCATCCTCCGGGACCCGCACATGCGGCGTTGGAAGGATGTCCAGTACGTGGCCATCCTCGACCGGCAGGGGTCCGCCACGAGCGGCCATGGCGGAGGATTCTATTATCCGGACCCCGTCACGAAGGATGTGCTCTCGAACCGGACCGTGAGTTCCATCCTGGGCGAGGTGGCCGGCGACCCGCGTGTGGGTAGCACCATCGGCGCCGTGGGGTTCCTCACCCGGGGCGCCCTCCATCGGCGGGAACTGACCGAGGGCGGCGTGCTCGCGGCGTTGGTGCCGAGGGTGCGGCGCGAGCTCTACCAGGAGTGACGATGGCGGAAACGTGGAGTCCCCGTTGTCCCAAGTGCGGCGGCCGCGGAAAAGCCGAAGTCGTGCCGCCGCCGAACATGATGTTCGCGGGCCGGCTGCGGCCCGATGCGACGAAGCCCTACACCGCCGGCACGCGCGTCCGGTGCTCTCGCTGCAACATCTGGTTCATGATCGGGCCGGGCACGGAGTGGCGCCCGAATCCGGCCGGGTCGACGGCGCACGTCCCGGAGCCCGCCGTCGACGAGGCGAGCGAGGCGTCAGAGGTTCCCGAGGGCGACGACTAGGTAGGCGAGGACACAGGCCGTCGTGGGCACCAGGAGGTTGTCGTGGCGCCGCGCGACGGATTCGGCGAGCATGGCGACCACGGGAACGACGAGGAGCGCCGCCTGTGTGCCGGGTCCGTGGCCGCCCTGGGTTGGAAGGATGGGCCCGCTGAGGAAGATGGGCGCCGCCAGCGTCCAGGCGAGGGCGGGCGCCAACGCGACCGAGAACGCGGCGAGCACGGCCTTGAAGGGCGCGTTGGCGGCGCGGGGTCCCCAACCGGCCGCCACCCATCCCCGGGCGGCGACATGGAGCAGCGGGAACCCCCCCAGGAAGAGGGCGACCGCGGGCCACGACGGATGAAGGCCTTGGAGGCTGGACACGTGCGCCCACCCGTCGCGTTGGAGGAAGCCTCCGATGACGCCGAAGCCGACGAAGGCGGGGACGCCGAAGGCCACGCCGGCGGCGAGCCCTTCCCAGGATTTGTCGGGGTTCCAGGGGAGTTTGTGGCGGCCCCATCGCATGCCGACGAGCGCGGCGGCCCCGTCGCCGACGCCGAGCAACGCGATGGCGCCCAGGAAGTAGGGAAGGGGGAACAGGAGGCCCAGCAGGACGATGGCGGCCAGGAACTCGAGGGCGCTGACGGGGGCGGTCTCTCCTTTGCGGAGGGTCATGCGGAGGATGTGCCAGAGGATGGGGAGCCGGACGCCGCGGCGGGACAGGTCCCACGCAACCGCGGTGTACGCCATGAGGAAGAGGGCGATGGCGCCGGCCCCGGTCCAACCGAACGCAACGATCCACAGGGGCGGCGTTATGCCGGCTGCGATGTGGAACGCCTTGCGGGCGGATTCGCGTTCCCAGAGTCGCTGGGACTTCTCGGCGCGTTCCACGCGCCGCGTAGTGCGATAGGGCTTTAAACGGGCCCGATTCTGGCCGCCGGCCGTGCGCCTTTCCCAGGAGCTTGTGGCCTGCGGTGCCCTCAAATTCGGCACCTTTACGCTGACGAGCGGGCGGACGAGCAGCTACTACGTGGACATCAAGCAGGCGTCGACGCAGCCGCGCCTCCTGCGCCAGATCGCGAAGGACCTGGCGGCCAAGGTTCAGGGCGTGGACGTGCTGGCGGGCGTCGAGCTGGGGGCGGTCCCCATCCTCGTGGCCGCCGCGCTTGAGACCAACCTTCCGTTCGCCATCCTCCGCAAGAAGGCCAAAGAGCACGGAACGGGCCAACGCATCGAAGGCGTCGCCGTCACGGGGCGCCGCGTCCTGCTCATCGAAGACGTGACGACGACGGGCAAGAGCGTCGCGGAGGCCGTCCGGCTGGTTCGGGAAGCGGGCGCAACCGTCGACCGCGTCGAGACCGTGGTGGACCGTGGGGAGGGCGCCGCGGAAGCGCTTCGCGACCTCGGAGTCTCCCTTGGCGCGCTGGTCTCCGCCGGCGACCTTTTGGTGCTCGCAAAGGAGGCTCCCCGTTGAGGTTCCTCCTGGTCGGCGGCGGGGCGCGGGAGCATGCTCTCGGCCGCGCCCTCACGCGTTCCGCCGACGTCGAACTCTTCGTGTTGGCGCGCCACCGCAACCCGGGTCTAGCCTCCTTGGCGAAGGCGTACGAGGAGGCGGACGAGACGGATCCGAAGGCGGTCGTCGCCTTCGCCCGGCGCGTGGGTGCGGAGGCGGCGTGCATCGGCCCCGAGGCCCCGCTGGCGACCGGCGTCAGCGATGCCCTGTCAGCCGGCGGCGTCCGCGTCGCCGCCCCTTCCAAGGCCGCAGCCGAGATCGAGACGAGCAAGCTCTTCATGCGCCGGCTGCTCCAGAAGCACAACGTGAAGGGTTCAGTCGCGTTCCACTACTTCGAGGACGCGGCGGCCGCCAAGAAACAACTCGGCACGAACGACCTCCGCTGGGCCATCAAGCCGGTGGGCTTGACGGGCGGCAAAGGGGTCCGCGTCTACGGGGACCATTTCCGGAACCTCCAGGAAGGCGGCGCCTACATCGACGAAGTCATCCGGCACGGGGCCGGCGGCCCCGGAGTCCTTCTCGAAGAACTCCTCGAAGGCGAAGAGTTCACGCTCCAGGCGTTCTGCGACGGGACGCGTGTCCTGCCCACCGTGGCCGTGCAGGACCACAAACGCCTCCTTCCCGGAGACCAGGGTCCCAACACGGGCGGGATGGGTTCCTACTCGCAAGCCGACGGCTTCCTTCCGTTCTTGACGCGGGCCGAGTGGGAGGCGTCTCTCCAGATCCTGCGCAGCGTCGTGGCGGCGCTGCGCGCCGAGGGCCGGCCGTACGTCGGCCCTATCTATGGCCAATTCATGCTGACGCAGGACGGGCCGAGAATCATCGAGGTCAACGCCCGCCTCGGCGACCCGGAAGCGATGAACGTGCTGAGTCTCCTACGTACCGAGTTCGCGGGCCTGGCGCTCCGGATGGCGGAGGGCCGGCTGCCGGAGAACACCCTGGACTTCCAACGGCTGGCCACCGTCGTCAAGTATGTCGTGCCGGCAGGCTACGGCACAAAGCCCGTGGCGGGCGCCGAAATCCGCGTCGACGAAGGGGGCGTCGCCGGCGCCGAGGCCGAACTGTACTATGCGAGCGTGGAGGCCCTAGGGCCCGGCGTCGTCCAGACGACGACGAGCCGCGCCGTAGCCGTGTTGGGCAAGGGTGAGACGATCAAGGAAGCCAACGAGGTGTGCGAGGCCGGCCTCCAACACATCAAGGGCGCGGGACTCATCGTGCGCCATGACATCGGCACGGCGGAACTCATCGAGAAACGGATCCGCCACATGCGCCTGCAAGCCAGGGGGGCCTAGACCGTGCCGGACCGCGGCGACGCGACCTGCATCTATTTCATCGGCACGGCGGGCGCGGGCAAGTCGAGCCTGGCCGGCGCTTACAAGGAGTGGGTCTTCAACCGCGGCCTGGACTGTTCGCTGGTCAACCTCGACCCGGGCGCCGAGTCGCTGCCGTACACGCCGGATGTCGACGTGCGAGAATGGGTGAGCCTCAAGGATGTGATGCGGAGCCAGGGCCTGGGACCCAACGGGGCGCAAATCGCAGCCTCGGACATGTTGGCCTTGCAGGCCGAGAAGGTCAAGGAAGCGATCTCCGGCTTCAAGACGGACTACGTCCTCATCGATACGCCGGGCCAGATCGAGCTCTTCGTCTTCCGCCCCAGCGGCAAGTACCTCGTCGAGTTCCTTTTCCCCGAGTCGAGCGTCCTGGCGTTCCTCCTCGACCCTTTCCTGGCGCGGACCCCCAGCGGGTTCGTGAGCCAACTCTTGTTGGCCTCGAGCGTCCAGTTCCGGCTCAACCGGCCCACAACGTACCTCCTGACCAAGGCGGACATGATGACGGACGAGGAGGTTGAGCGCGTCCGGACGTGGTCCCAGGACCCGGATGCGCTGCGCGACGCCTTCGACCGCGAAGAGGCGGGCCTCTACCGCGAGATGAGCGTGGACCTGCTGCGGGTCCTGGACGGACTGGGCAACGTGCCGTCGCTCGGCGTCACGAGCGCCATCAACCTGGAAGGCCTGGAGGATCTCTACACGCACGTCCAGTTGGTCATGGCGGGCGGCGAGGATGCCCTCAGCGATTGAGACCGTTGCGGGGCCGGACAACAACGCTTATCCCCAACGGTTCCTACGGAACGCCGCGCAGGCATGCCGCTCGAGATCCGCAACTTCAGCCTTTGGGAAACGATCGTGCTGGGCCTCGTAGTCGCGCTTGGGATCGCGTTCATCACGTGGCTCCTGGCGGGCTATTACGAGCGGCGGGGCGGTTTTGGGAAGAAATAGAGGCTATCCCGTGGCGATGTTGAACCGCGCCACCCATTCGGGAAGCTGAGCTCGCAACGAGGCGAAGTCCGCGCCATCCGCCACGGCGTGCATGGCCACGAAAAGCACGAGGAGGATGCCCGTGACCAGGTGGACGGTGTGCCACCATTCGTACCCGTGCCGTTGGATGAGCGGCACTTGGTAGAAGCCCGTTAGGCCGAGGACCAACAGGCAGAGGGCGGAGAGGCCGCCGTAGAGGAGCCCCATGAGGACCGTGTAGCGGAGCTCCGCCAGGAACAGGAGGATGTGGACGATGGCGAGGGCGGTGAGGCCGAGGCTCACGAGGTTGTGGAACATGACGCGTCGCTTGGCGCCGCCGAGGACCGCGTTGAAGAATTGGCGCGAGGCCTTGCCATAGGTGCCGCCCAGCAGCAGGCTGGGGACCAGCAGGGCCGCGGAGGCGAACCCCGTGATCTCGGCCATGGCGAAGCCGAAGTCCATGGGGATCGCGCGGCTGGTCGCTCCCAGGTCGTCGCCGGGGATGAACGTGTCGCCGACGTTGACGATGACCACGGCGTAGCGGTGATAGTAGTCCTCGTCGGTGCCTTTGCCGCCGCCGTGCCGATAGTAGAGGTTGGCTTCGACGAGGACCTCGATTTCTTGGGGGCCCGGGGCGACGCCGACGACGGGGATGCTCGGTACGTCCAACACTTGGCCGGGCCCGACGTAGACCCTGTTCGGGGTCGATTCGAGCTCTTGCGGGTCCCTCGCCAGGTGGAGCACCTCGACGGTCGCTTGGGACGGGCGGCGATGCTCCGCGGTCGCGTTGAGGCGCCAGTCGACGTACTCGGCGGCGCCCGAAACGAAGCCGATCTGAAAGCGGTACTGGCCGGGCGTCGGGTAGTCGAAGGCGGCGCTCTCGCCCTTGGGGACGCGGAGCGTGCGATGGGTGGCGGTATCGTCGCGGGGCAGCATCGCGCTGGCCGACCCTCCCGGCGGATAGACGGTGACCGTGACCTCGTCCGGGAGTGCCGTGTCGGGTGGCAGGTCGTTGGGGCCGAACGTGAGGTCCAGCTGCACCAAGAACCTGATGGGGTCGCCGGTGAGGTTCACGGTGACGTTGGTCCAGCTCGGGGCGGGTTCGGTGCCCTTGGGCAAGGTCTGGTTGACGAGGTTGTTGAGGAGCCGACCCGTGGCCTCGACGGCGAACGGCGGCTCGGGCTCGGCCGCCTCGCCCACGAGGGCACGAAGCCCTGGCGCCTTCGTGAGGTTCAGTTCGACGCGGTAGGCGGTGATCTCAGCCAACCATGGGTTCTCGATCTGGAGGCGCAGATCGGCGGGTTCGTTCAATTTCACCTGCTTGGGAAAAAGCGGGATGACGACGTGGCTGTCGACCATGGGGACGGCGTCGGACCGGTGGTGCCTCCAGCAGTCTTTCTGGGCGTCGCCTTTGTAGATGCGGCCGAACTCGTGGTTGGCGTCGAGGTCTTGGTTGCGGCGGCTGGCGGCGTTCGTGGCGACCACGAGGGCCACGAGGACCAGGACGCCCACCAGGATGATTCGGCGGCGTGACCGACGGCGTGCGAACCCCATGGCCATCCAACGGCGCCGCCCCGTTCTTATGGCGGTTGTGGTCGGTTGGGGAAAAGATCCCAGGCGGGCCTGGTCGAATCCTTCAAGCAGATCGTTGAAACTGCCGGCCGCGGCTCACTTGTCGACGAGATTGAACGTCTGGAGCCATTGCGGCAATTTGGCCTCCACTGGGTCGAAGAAGTCGGCGCCGTCCAGCACCGTGTGAAGGGCCACGAAGACGACGACGAGGATTCCGAAGGCGAGGTGGGTGTAGCGCCACCAGTTGTAGCCGTACTTCTGGATGAGCGGCACTTGATAGTAGCCGGAGAGGCCGAGGACGAGGAGGGACAGGGCGCCGAGGCCGCCCCAGAGGACGCCCATGAGGACGCTGTAGCGGACCTCGAGGAGGAAGAGGACGATGTGGAGGATGGCGACGAGGGTGAGGCCGAGGCTGAGGAGGTTATGGAACATGACGCGTCGCTTGGCACCGCCGAGCATGGCGTTGAAGGCCTTGCGGGACGCCTTGCCGTAGGTGCCGCCGAAGAGGAGGCTAGGCAGCAGAAGGATGGCGGAGGCGAAGCCGGTGACCTCGCCCGCCATGAGGCGGAAGTCGACGAGCGCGACGCCGGCCACGGCGCCCTCTTCGCTGCTCTCGATGAAGGTGTCGCCGACGGGGACTTGGACGACGGCGACGCGGCGGAAGTAGTCCTCATCGGGTTGGCCGCCGCCCTTGTGCTTGTAGTAGAGGTTGGCCTCCACCATGACTTTGATTTCCTGCTCTCCCAAAGCAAACCCCACGATGGGGATCGCTGGAAGGTCGAGGACGCCCTTCTTGCCCACGTAGACGATGTTGGGTTTCGTCTCGAGCTCGGGCGGGTCGCGGGCGAACTTGTAGACCTCGAACTCGCCGATCGTTGCGCCCCTGAGGACGGCGGTGGCGTTGAAGCGCCAGTCCGCGTAGGGGGCGTCTCCGGATTCGTAGTGGACCTGGAACCGCCACGGGCCGGGCACGAGGTTGACGAACCCTGTGCCTTCGCCTTTGGGCAAGGTCAGGGTGCGGTACGGGAGCCCGTACCCTCGGTCGCCTTGGTCCATGGCGATGGCGCTCGAGGAGCCCGGCGGGAAGACGAAAATCTTGAGGAGTTCGGGGAAGCCCTGCGGGGGGTCGCCGGGGTCGCCCGGGCCCGAGGTGAAGTCAAACCGGGCAAAGAGGGTGAGGGGTTCCCCGGTGACGTTGAACGTGACGTTTTCCCACGTGCCCAGGGGACGGGTTCCCGGGGGCAACTTCTCGTAAAATCCGGCGTTCCCGATCCGGCCCGTGGCGTCCTTGTACAGCGGCGGGGGGCTCTCCGCCTGTTGGCCAATGAGGGCGCGGATGCCGGGCGCCTTCGTGAGGTTGAGGACCACGCGGTAGGCCGTGATCTCATTGATCCAGGGGTTCTCGATCTGGAGGTTGAGGTCGGCGGGCTCGCCGAGTTTGACCTGGCGGGGGAAGAGCGGCACGACGATGTGGCTGTCGACCATGCCTTCGGGCTTGTGGTGGCGCCAACAGTCCCTTTGGCCGTCGCCCTTGTAGAGGACGCCGAAGGTCTGGTTATCCTCGATGTCCTGGTCGTTGCGTTTGCCGGCCGTATTGGAGGTCACCACGAGCCCGCCGACGACGAGCAGGGCGAAAAGCAGCACGAGCCGGCGGGGGCGGACCATCGGGCGGCCCATGGGGGTGCGCACGATCTTCCGGACCGGAACCATTCATATAGCGGTTATGGTCGGGAGTCCTCACGAGGGGGCCAAGGCCGGCGACGCCACGCTAGATGAGCTTGTAGTAGCTCGTGTCGATGGTGCTGTACGGCGTCTCTTCGGCGACCTGGACCTGGACTTCTTCGACCCACGTGGGGAGTTTGCCCTTGGGGGTCTTGGCCGGGACGTCGAGGTCGTGGTCGAGCATGTACTTGAGGACCTTCTTCGAGGACTCGAGGTCCCGGTAGTAGATCGTGTGCTCGTTGCGGCCCATGTGGAACCGGCCGGGGGTCGCTTCTTGGATGAGCCAGAAGTTGCCCAGCGCATTGGCAAACTTGGGGTTAGGAAGCTGGTGGACGGCGGCGTATTGCGGTCGTTCGATGGTGACCTTGCGGGTTTTGTGGATGAGTTTGTAGGCGACGGCTTGGCCGTTGCGCTTCTTCGACGCGATGAGCGACAAGCGATCCTTGAGCATCGACGTGGGTCCCCGCATCGTCGCACAGTAGGTCGTCATTATAAAAAATTTCAGGAGTGGCCCTTACCAAGAGTCTGAGGCGTGTTAACTCAACACATTGCCAAAGACACGTGTTCAAGCCAAAGTATGCGCGTTCCCGAGTCATCTAGTGAAAGTATTATAACTTGTTATAATGTCTAGCCGGAACGTGTCCATTCGCACCCGGATCCGCCGCGTGGGGAGTTCCTTGGGCGTCATCATCCCCAAGCACGAGCTCGACCAACGGCGGCTCAAGGAAGGCGACGAGGTCGAGATCCCCCACATCCACAAGCCCGCCCCGCGCGACCTCTTCGGGGTCTGGAGGGACCGGCCCGCCAAGCCGGGGGAGGCCTGGCCGTGATCATCGTCTTGGACGCCTCCGCCTGGTTCGCGTACTTCAACGGCACCGCCGAAGGCGAGGTCGTCCGAGCCTACGTCCAGAAGGCGGACGAGACCGTGACGCCGGCCTCGGTCGTGGCCGAGGTGACGGAGGCCGCCCGGCAGCGCAAGGACAACCCGGCGGAATTCATCCAGTTCATCGAGTCCCGCGGCACCATCCAGCCCGTGACGACCGACATCGCCGCCCGCGCCGGACGGTTCCTGGCGACGCACGAAAAGCCGCGGCTTCAGGTGCGCGACGCGCTCGTTGTGGCCACGGCGGAAGCCATTGGTGGCCGGGTCATCAGCGTGAACCCGAGCCTGGAAGGATTGGGCGACATCGTGCCCCTCGGCTAACGGCCGTGCGGCTCGACCCAATGGCCACGCATCACCAGCAGGTCTCCCTCGGCCACCGAGATAATCACAGGACTCTGCTCGACGAAGTTGTGGATGCCGAGCGTCCCGCGGCGGAGCGTCGCGCCCTTGAGCCGCCACTTGAGGCCCCGCGTGTCCACGCCCTTGGCGCCGGAGGGGGCCCAGAGGCTCACGACGGTTCCCGGCGGCGCGCGGAACCGCAGCTTGCGTCGGACGACTTCCGTGGTGAAGTCCTCGTCCACGAGGCGAAGGCGAAACTTCGAGGTCCACGCCAGGAGGATGGAGACGGCGCCCAGGACGTGGTCGAGTCGGCCCTTGCTAACGCCAAAGATGCTCACGTCGCGGCAGCCCCGATCGTGGGCGACGCCGAGGGCTTTCTCCAAATCCGTCCGGTTGGGGTCGCGCATCGCCTTGAATCGTCGGCGGCCGAGTCTTCGTCGTGTGCTGCCGAGCACGCTGTCCATGTCGCCCACAACCAGGTCCGGTTCCCAGCCCAGCGCGAGGAGGCGGTTGGCGCCGCCGTCCGCGGCGATGATGAGATCGGCGCGTTCGATCCACGGCGCGGCGATCTGACGTGGCGGAAGGTCGGAGTTCCCCACCACGACCGCCCGCCGCATGGACGGCTCCAACCGACTCGGCCTCAAAGTCGTTGCGTCCGCGCATCTTATTGGGGCGGCGCGCCTTGCCCGCGGCGTGGCCGAGGCGCAGACGGAACTCCTCTACCTGTCGGCGATGGACCGCGCGTACGAACGCTCGTTCGACGCCCAGATCGTCAAGCGGGGGGATGGGTACGTGGTCCTGGACCGTTCGTTGTTCTACCCCGAGGGTGGCGGCCAGGAATGCGACACGGGCATGCTGTCATTCGCCGGAGGCGAGGCGCGCGTCGTGCGGGTCGAGAAGAAGGGGATCGTGCGGCACCTTCTTGACCGGATGCCATCGGAGGGCGTGGTCGACGTGCACGGGGCGATCGACTGGCCGCGCCGTCACGCCCACATGCGGATGCACACGAGCCAGCACCTCATCTCCGGACTCGTGTACGACCTCTTCGGCGGCGTCCGGACCGTGGGCAACCAGATCCACGCCGACCGGAGCCGAATCGATTTCCGTCCCGCCCGCTTCACCGACGAGGACATGAAACGCATCGAGGACGAAACGAACCAGGTCTTGGCCAAGCGCCTGCCCGTGCGGATCGTGTTCGAGCACCGCTCCGACCTGGAGAAGCGCGTGAAGCCCGACCGCGCCAACCTCGACCTGCTTCCGGCCCACGTGCAGGATCTGCGCGTGATCGAGATCGAAGGGCTGGACGCGTGTCCGTGCGGAGGGACGCACGTCCGGAACTTGGAGGAAATTGGACGCGTCCGGATGTTGGGCAAGACGTCCAAGGGCGCGGAGACGCTACGCATCGAGTACGAGCTCGAGCCGGCGGGCGCCACTGTCCCGTAGGTGGTTAACCCCACTCGACTTCGAGGGTGTAATCCGCGTCGGTCACCAAGAACTGCACGAGTTCGAACGTCCACTCCCCCGTGGGGATGGGTTTGTCGGGTTCCGCCGCGATGAAGCCGAACTCGCAGGTTGCGCCGTCTTGCGATTGGAACTGGGTCTTCCCGCCCGCCTTGGCAAAGAAGTCGAAGTCGTTGGGAACGATGGCCCCTTGGGTGCATGAACCCACGCGTGCGCCGGGTTGGCCAGCCCCGAACCAGGTGAGGCGCGCCACGACCGCGGACGCCGCCGGGAGGCTGACCATGTGGGAGAGCGCGGCCGAATCCGCCGGGGTCCCGGCGTCGACCTTTCCAGTGACGGACCCCTCGAACACGGATCGACCCACGGAGCCCGTCCACACCAACACGTCGACCGTGTAGTCGACGTCGTCCGGAACGTTGTACGGCAGGAGCTGAACCTTCCACGTGCCTTCCACAAGCTTCTTCGTGTCGTTGAGGCGGACGTACTCGAAGTTGTACGTCTCGCCGCTGGCTTGCGAGGCGCCGGCCGGATTCAGGAGGAACACGTCGATGTCGGACGTGACCGGCATGTGCTCGCCGACAGGGTCAATCCACTCCGTCATCACCACGATCTGGGTAGCGCCGGCGGGGACCTCGAACGCGTGGGAGACGTAATCGCCCACGAGGGCGTCGGTGCCGGCGGGATCGGAGATCGAACCGCCCGCCAAGGTGCCGGCGAATGTCTCATGAAGGACCGCCGACGCTTGGACCGGCACATCCTCGCTTTCCCCCAAGGGAATCTGGATCAGGATGGATTGGTCTGAGGAGAGTTCCGCGTCGCTCACCGTGACCGCCACGCGGTGGTCCCCCCCGTCGAATGCGCGCGTGATCGAGGGCGTCGTCTCGTTGGCCTCGGCGCCGTCCACCGTCCACGCGTAGGAAACCACGTCGCCGTCGGGATCCGAAGATGCGGATGCATCGAAGGTGAGGCTCTCGTCCGCGTCCGCCGCGATGGTGCCGCTCGTCGCCGTCAATTCCGCGCCGCCGGCCAAGACCTTGAGGGACACTACCGGCGCCAGGTTCTCGGCGGCCTCGCCGGCGCCGCCAGCCTCGTCCTGGCTCACGCCGAATTCGCTTTCCTCGCCGGCTTCGTCCTTCGTGTCCTTGCTCGTGCAACCCGAAAACAAGGCGACAATCGTCACGGCCGACAAAACAATGCTCAGCTTCGCTCCCAGGCGAACCACCCAATCAGCGAGGGGCAGTGTGGAGTATATCTAGCTTCTGCATGGGAGAAAGCGGAGGGCTTTAGCCGCCGCGGTTTCAACGGGGTGACTCCGGGCTCAGGCCGGCCAGGCGACTTCGTAAACGACGTCCACGGCGGCGCCGCCGCAACTATACAAGTAGCCCGTGACGGCGTCCTCGTGGACGATGCCACTCACCACGGAGTCCCCGTAGTTCCCGGGATCGAGGAGGCCGCCGTGGGTCTCAATGTACTCGTCCTCGACGTCGTAGAAGTCGACGGCGGCGATGCCGGGGACCGCGAAGTCGAACGTGGCGTTGAACCCGAGCTCGCGGGTGGCGTTGTCGACCGTGAACTTGACGAAGGTGAGGTTCTCGAAGTCGTCCAAGAAGCCGAAGAGGCATTCAACGGGGCCACCCAGGTCGTAACTGCCCTCGACGCGCTGCAAGGATTGGATCGATTCGTTGCCGCCGCCGGTGCCGCCCACCGTGACGGTCACGTTCACGCTGGTGGTGAGTTCGCCGTCGGTGGCGTCCAGGGTCGCGTTGTAGGTCCCGTTGGACTCGTACGTGTGCGTGTAGGTCGCGTTGTTCGTGCGTCCGGATTCATCCGTTGACGCGTCGCCATCGGCGTCGAGCGTCCACGAAATATCGTCGCCGTCGCGGTCCAGGACCCGAATCGTGAAGTTCACGTCCAACGCGCGGTTCTCGCTTTCGGCCGTGAGGGAGGCCGACGGCGGATGATTCGCACCCGTGCCCGTCGGGCGCGTCCGGTTCGTGGTCGTCGCCGCCGTGTTGGTCGGCGTGGTCGTCGTGCCGGACGTGCCCGTCTCGTCCGTCGTCTCTTCCTTGTCGCCGTCACGCTGAAGGCAACCCGAAATCGCATATCCCATGAAGAGCAGGGCGAGCAGGGCGGCAATCGATCGGTGGATGTGGAACCACCGATGAACCACGCTTGTTGGAAGATAGATAAGGCCTAACTGGCGCAAGAGTGCCCTAGGAACGGTGATTCAAGGCCGGTGGCGGCCAAGAGCAAGATACGACACGTCGCGGACCCCAACGCGGGCGAAGTAGAACCGCTTCCGCACGGTGTGGCTAAGACGGACACCCCGCGCGACCGGTTCCCACGAGGTGGTGAAATCCGCGGGAACGGCCTGGACGAGGTAGGGCGCGTGACCCTCCTCCGGCCGCGATTCGTACGCCCGAAAGTGCGTGCCGAACTTGAAGCCGGTCTTGACGGTGAGACCGCGGCCCTTGAGTTCGTCGTAGACGCGTACGCGGAGTTCGAACTGGGGTTCGAGGTCCCGGCCTCGACGCCGCAGCGCGGCCGCGGAGAGCGGCCTGCCGGTCCCCGCGTCCTCAACGCGGAGACCCGCGGATTCCATGAGGTGCAGGGTCTCGACGAGACTCAGCTGGAGTCCCTTCGCGATGGGCTTTCCGTAGAAGCCGGCGTCGTGGAGGGCTCGGGCCGGCTCGGCGTCCGGCACCAGTACGCGGTCCGCCAGAAGCACGCCGCGCGCCTCGCGGGGCAGACGCCGTTCGGACGGCGTCGGGGTCCGCGGCGGGTCGGTGGCGAGTTCGTAGTAGGTGAGGTCGGATTCTTCGTCGACGACGGTGACGTGGGCGAGGCACTTGGCTTCCCGCGCCGCCTCGACGAACCGGAAGAGTTCGCCAAGGTCGAGCGGGCTTCGTTCGTTCACGGCGCGGACCCATGCGGCGGCGGGCCCGGGTCGTTCCGTGCCGCGCGGCCAGAGTTGGAATTGGGCGCCGGCCTTCTTGGCGGCGGGCGGGGCGGCGAGCACGAGGTAGCCGCGTTCGCGCAGGTCGCGGTACACGAGGTACGGGATCTCGAAATCGGGCGCCGTCCGGACGGCGGCAGCGACAAACTCGGGCCACGGCAACACGCGTCCGTCGCGCTGGACCGCGAGGCGGTCGGTCTCGGTGAGGTACGCGGCCTCCACGAGGTCCAATTCGAGGGCGCCGCCCGAGAGGGGCCGGCCGTAGTGGCCCTTGTTGTGGATACGGTTCGCTTCGTTCTGGGGACGCACGATGACGCGGTCGCCCACGAACTCGCCTGGCACGGGCCGGCGCAACGGGTTCCGCCCTTAAGCGGTTCGGTGGGGCGCCGCCGCGCATTCTTGGGAACCTGGAATTCTCGAGGTTTGTTACTTGATCCAGAAAAGCAAAGGAGTCCGCCAGCGCCGCCAGGACCCATGGTTGCCCTCCGAACGGGTCTCGTGCTAGCTGGCCTCGCTACCGCCCTCGTCGAGGTTTCGGCGATGCCCTCTGCCACGGCCTACGCCGACGGGAGTTGCTGGGACTCCGGGGACGGGTCGGGTTGCCACTGGGCCGAAGGCAACGGCTGGTACGGCTGCTTCTTCGCCGGCGCCTACTCGAAGTGGGCCAACGTCATCGCGGGCGCGGCCGTGTGCCAAGATGGCGCCGAGGTCAAGGGCGGCGAACTCAACTAGGAGCCGACCTGGTCAGGATCTCCGTTCGCAGTACGCGACCGCGCTCTCGAAGATGGCGCGTCCGTCGCCCACGTCGCCATCGAGCCCGGACCGCGTCCAGTCCGCCTGCGTATGGCGGTAGAACCCCCGCTCCGGGTGCGGCATCATGCCGAAAACATTCCCCTCGCGGTTGCAGACGCCGGCGATGTTCCCCGGGCCTCCATTGGGGTTCCAGGGGTACCCGGCGAGGCCTCCCGAGGGGTCGACGTAGCGGAACACGATCTGGTCGTTGTCCTCGAGTTCCTTGAGGATGCGGGCCTCGGCCTGCCGGTCCACGAGGAACTTGCCTTCGCCATGCGCCGATTGGATGGCGCGGACCTCACCGGGCCCGATCTTGCGCGTGAACGCGTTCTTGCCGCGGTTCACGTGCTTGAGGAGCACGGGTCGGCACTCGTAGTGGGCCACATCGTTGGTGAAGAGGCACGCCTCGGGTTGGGCGGCCACCGGCGCGGTGGTGCCGGGAAGGAGACCTGCTTCCGCCAGGATCTGGAAGCCGTTGCAGACGCCGATGATGAGCCGCCCCGAGCGGACGTACTCGTCGAGGTCCTTCGCGAGGCCGGCCTTGAGGCGGGCGGCGAAGATGGCGCCCGCGCGGACGTAGTCGCCTGCGCTGAAGCCGCCGGGGAAGAAGAGGACCTGATAGTCCATCAGCTTGCGTTCTTCGCCGGGCCACGTGTCTTGGCGCAGAAGCTGCTTGAGGTGGACGATCTCGCTCTGGCAGCCGAGGCGGCGGAACGCGGCGGCGGACTCCTCCTCGCTGTTCGTGCCTTCGATGCGGAGCACGCCGACGCGGATGTCGCTGCGCTTCATCCGGCCACCACCCGGTGGAGCGGTTCGGACCAGGCGCGGCGCGCCTCCTCCAGGGGGACCCTCAGCACCGTCGTGCCGCGGCGTTCGATGACGTGGAGGTCGCGGCCGCCAACCCGGCCGATTTCGGCCACAGGAATCCGCGCCTGGGCGAAGTGGTCGCGGAACGGGGCCTCGTTCTCGGGGGCGACCTCGATGACCCACCGCGTGTTGGTCTCGCTGAATAGCTTCTCGTCGTGACGGAGCGACGGGGCGACCTTTTCGAGGTTGATGGTGACGCCAAGGTCGCCGCCCATGGCCATCTCGGCGACGGCCACGGCGAGGCCGCCCTCGCTGCAGTCGTGGCACGCCCGGGCCAAGCCGGCCTCGATGGCCGTCACCACGGCTTCGGCGGCGCGGCCCGTGAAGGTCGCGTCGGTCCTGGGCACGCGGCCCGCGTCGGGATGGCCGGCCATGCGGTGGTATTCGCTTCCGCCGAGTTCGGCCTGCGTCTCTTGGCCGGCCAGGAAGAGCTTGTCGCCATCGGCCTTGAGGTCGGTGGTGACGCACGAACGGATGTCCTTCACGATGCCGAGCGCCATGAGCGTCGGCGTGGGCGGGACGGGACCGGCCGGGTTGTCGTTGTAAAGGCTCACGTTGCCGCTTGAGAACGGGATGCGGAGCGCGCGGGCCACGTAGGCGAGACCGCGCGTCGCCTCGTGGAGCTGGCCCATGACGCGGGGGTCCTCGGGGTTGCCGAAGTTGAGGTTATCGCAGACGGCGGCGACGCGGGCGCCGACGGCGGCGAGGTTGCGGATGGCTTCGTCCATGGCGGCCGCCGCGCCCCGGTAGGGGTTGCGTTCGCAGAGGCTCGGGTTGACGTCGGTCGTGACGGCCAGGCCTCGCCAGCTTGCCTCGACGGGCTTGAGGACGGTAGCGTCCCCGTGGGCGGCCACGCCGATCTTCCCCTGCAGCGGTTGGAGAACGGTGGCAGCGCGCACCGTGTGGTCGTACTGCCGGATGACCCATTCCTTGCTACAGATGTTCCATCGGCCGAGGAGTTGGAGGAGGGTGGCGGCATAGTCGGTGGGCTCCGGGACGGTGGCTTGGGCGCCGTTGCGGCCTTCCTCGACCTGGATGGGCCGGTCGTAGACTGGACCGGCCGTGGAGAAGGCGAGGTCGAGTTCGAGGACGCCCTTTCCGTGGAGGAAGGCCCGCACGACGGGATCCTTGATGACGCGCCCGACCTCGGCGGCGGTCACGTCCCACTTGCGGAAGATGTGGAGGACCTCGTCGACCTTCTGGGGATCCACCACGAGCATCATGCGTTCCTGGGACTCGCTGACCCAGATTTCCCACGGCGCAAGGCCTTCCTGCTTGAGGGGAATCTTCTCGAGGTCGATCTCGGCGCCCAGTTTCGCGTCCCACGCGAGTTCGCCGGCCACGCAGGAGAGTCCCCCGCCGCCGAAGTCCTTCATGCCCACGAGGAGGGCTTTCTCGACGCATTCGCGGACGCCGTGGATGAGCGGCTCCTTCGTGATGGGGTCCCCGACCTGCACCGCGCTGCGGGAGGACTCCTCGGAGCCCTCGCCGAGTTCTGCGGAGGCGAACGTGACGCCGTGGATGCCGTCGCGGCCCGTGTGCCCGCCGGCGTAGATGTAGACGTTGCCGGCCGCCTTCGCCTTGTTGGGCGTGTAGTGCTCCTTCGGCATGATGCCGATGCAGCCCGCGTTGACGAGGCAGTTCCATGTGAACCCGTCATGGAAGTAGAACATCCCGCCCACGTTGGGGAGGCCGACTCGGTTCCCGTAGTCGCGGATGCCTTCGACGACGCCCTGGAAGAGGTAGCGGGGATGCTTCACGCCCTTGGGGAGCTTGGCGGGGTCAAGGTCGAGCGGCCCGAAGAATAGCGGGTCGACGACCGCAATGGGTTGCGCGCCCGTGCAAAGGACGTCCCGGATGATGCCGCCGATGCCGGTGGCGGCGCCGCCGTAGGGCTCGATCGCGCTGGGGTGGTTGTGGGACTCGATCTTCGCCACGAAGAAGTGGTCCTCGTCGAACTCGAGGATACCGGCATCGCCGCGGGCGAAGATCTTGTCCTCGGCGATGCCGTAGATGTTCTTCTTGAGGACGGGCTTGCTGGACTTGTAGCAGCAGTGTTCGCTCCACGCCTGGCCGATGGCTTCGAGTTCGACGTCCGTGGGGTTGCGGCCCTTCGTCGCGAAGTAGTCGCGGACGCGTTTCATCTCGTCGAGGTTGAGGCCGATGCTCATTTCGCCGGAGATGGTCGTGAGTTCGGCGTCGGTGGCGCCCTGGAGCCGGATCTCGAAGACCGGGCCCGGTATGTCGGTGCGGACGTATCGGCTCGCGACGAGGCTCGCAGAGCCGCCGCGGCTCACGCGGTCTCCTCCACGTCGATCTCGTAGTCGTGGATGATGGGGTTGGTGAGGAGACGGCGGCAGGCGCGTTCCGCCTCGGCCTTGGCGTCCTCCTGGCGGCCCGCGCGGACCTTCAACTGGATCGTGCGTTCCGTGTGGACGCCTTCGATGGCCGAGAATCCGAGGAGCTTGAGCGCCTTGAGCGTGTTGTTCCCTTCGGGGTCGGACACGCCTTTCTTGAGCCCGATGCGTACCTTGGCGACGTACATCCCCATGGCCTTCGGGCGCCAATCCCTCCTCCTAGATAAAGCAAGCGCGCCGCCGGACGGCGGTTGCTTTTCCGCGCCGGCGTGACGGCAGGTTTATCACTCGGCGCGTCGACTGCGAATCCATGGCGAAGCCGGTCTGGACGCGCGTGGCCGTCGGCGCCTGGATGTTCATGGTCGTGGGCGCGGCTTTCTTGGCTGTCAAGTTTGAGCCCGCGGCGGGCGCGTTCCTGATGGCGGGGGCCGTCGTAGGGCCCGTGATCGGCTTCATGCTCCTTCGTCGGACGACGGGTGGAGTCTTCCCGGCGTGGCGCGACCCCTTGCTCGACCGGGACCTCCCGCCCATCGATGCGGGCTCGACCGAAGAATGGTTGGCGGGTCGCGGGGCACTCGGCGGGGGCGCGGCCGGATCGGCGGCGCTCCCAGCGGCCGCCGTGCGCGCGGCATGGTGGGAACCAGAGCCGAGCGCGGCGTTGGCCGACCTTGCGTGGAAGGTCGATCCGGACCCGCCCGAGGCGTTGCTGCGACGGGCGACGCGCAAGGGGCTTCGCGCAGCCCGGCGCGCGTTGCCGGGGCGCGGCGAGGTGCGGGTCACAGGCGACCTGCGGCGTCGGCCGGGGCCGGACCTGGTGCGGGTGCGGCTCGTGGTGCGGGGCCAGGCGGACGCCGTGAAGCCGTGGGCGCGCGCGGCGGAGGGTGCGTTCGCACGCACCTTCGAGAAAAGCGTGGGGACGGGCTTCCGTCTGGAAAGGACCGGCTAGTGTCTACTCCAGAAAGGTAATTCGACCCTACGTCCAAAAGGGCTCCCCGTCGCGGGCGGCTTCGCCGGCGAAGAACCTTCCTCCAAGCGGCACTAGCGTTTCGTGGACCTGCGGCGGCCCATCTTGACGTAGATGACGACGGCCGTGACGAACAGCGTCCCGCTGAAGACGAGGAGGATAAGGTTGCCTTCCTGGAGAAGGGTGGATTCCGCCTGGATCTTGAGGAGGACCGTGTCGTTGAGGTTGCCTTGGCCGTCCACGGCGCGGATCTGGAACGTGGTGGGCGCGTTCTGGGGGATGCCGGGCACGCGGGCGACGTAGACGTCGGGGTCCTCGGGGCTGCGCTCCATGTCGTAATCGGTGCCGTTGCCTTCCATGAGGCGGAGCGTCACCGAGCGGAGGCCGGCGTTGTCGGCGACCCGGGCGCGCACGTAGGCGACGCCGGTGGGGCCCAGGCGGTAACGGTCGCCCTCGAGGTCGAGGAGGTTCCGGCCCGCCGCGTCCTTGGAGACTTCGACCGATTCGACGACGGGTTTCTCGATGTCGGTGTAGAGGATGCGGATCTCGTTCTGGCCGGCGCGAAGCGTCGTCCCGAAGAGTTCGAGGCGCTCGTGGGCCTCGGGCAGGTAATCCGTGCTGGTCACGTCGGTGAGCTCGTAGCTGGTGCGCGGCAGAAGTTGGTCGTTGAGCCGGATCCCGTCAACCTTGACGTTATCGAGCGCCAGTTCGAGGCGGAGGTTGTCGATCTCGAAGGGCGTCGGTGCATCGCTGCGGAGACGGACGAGGAGGAATTCCCCGTTGGCAGAGGCCACGGGGTAGACCGGCGCGTACGCGGTGAGGCGGTACTCCAGCGGTTCGGTCGAGGCGGCGCGGGGGAACTGGAGGATCGGGAACACATTTCCTGTGGTCTGGCTCGGGACGGCGGCTCCTCCGAGAAGGTTGAGCGCGGGGCTGGGCGAGCAGGGCGTGCTGGCGGGTGGGCGCACGCGGGGGCCGAGGCGGGGCAGCGGCAGCAGCACGGATTGGGCGCCGGGTCCCTGGGGGTCGAGTGTGAAGCGGAAGTCCCAGCTGTTGCGCAGGTAGTAGTCCTTGGCGTTGGGGGCGCCGGGGTTGGGGTATTGGAAATCGGGGACGGCGGGCACGACGAAGGCGAGGCGGGGCTTGTCGGCGTTGGCTTGCGCGAGCGCGGGCCCGAGCGTGAAGGCGGCCGCGAGGGTGTTGAGGGCGGCGTGGACGGCACCGGTCTCGTCGACGAACCCGCCTGCGTCGTTGGCGGCAAAACGGGATACGAGCGCCGCGAGGAGTCGTTGGGGGGCGGCCTCGACCGGAATCGAGGTGGGGTCGAGGACGACCTGGTTATGGAGGGCATAGGCGAGCCAGAGCTGGGCGATGGAGTCGGAGAAGTGGAGGGCGCGCAGCGTCGCGGCATCGACATCATAGGCCAGGAGGAGTCCGGGTTCTTCCACCAGGGCGTGGGCGCCCAGGAACGCGGCAAGGTCGTCGCGGCGGGGCCCGAACTCGGCGGGCGAGGCGTGTTGGGCGGCCTCTTGGAGGACCAGGAGATACTGGGCGTTCATCTGGACGAGGTACAGGCCGGACAGGTCGAGGAAGGCCTCCTCGTAACGCGCCGCAATCTCGGCGCGCAGACGGGCCAGGGCCGCGTCGCGGGCGGCGGCAGACCCATGCGTGCGCGCGTACTCGAGGAGAGCCCAAACCGGCAGCGGCCATTGGGAGGGCAGCTCGGCGTCGAACTGGCACCGGTTGACGCCGTTGGCTCTTCCGAGCACGACCGCGTCGCGCAGCGTGGCGGCGACGTCGGCGGCGCGCGTCTGGACCTCGGGTCGATCCGTGGCGTTGTCCAGCCGGCTGGCGGCCAGAAGCGCCCAGGCGGTGGTTTCGAGCTGGACACATTGGCTGTCGGAGGCGAGCGTGACGTCGTAGAACTTCGCGATGGGATCCCACGCCGTCTGGGCGGCGTCCCAGACCGCTTCCGCCCTCTCGACGTGGTCGGCGGCGCGGTGCGGGAAAAGGTCGGCCTGGTGAAGATGGGCCACGACGGCGATCATCTGATCCCGCGTGAGGAAGTTGGTGCTGGCGGAACGCTCCGGCACGAGGCCTTGCGACGTCTGGAGACGTTCGACCGCGGCGTACGCGAATTCGTGGGGACTGGGATAGGCCGTAGGGTCGCCGGGGGCGCCCGGCGGGATCGCCTGCGGCGCGGCGACGACGGCGGGCAGAAGGAACGCCGCGGCGACAAGGAACCGGGGCGCGTCGAGACGCATTCTCCCGACATACCCCTTTAAACTGTTATAAGAATTCCGAACGCGTGCTCGTCGCCTTCGAGGGGATCGACGGCAGCGGCAAGTCGACGCTCGTCCCGCTCGTGGCGCGGCGCCTTCGCGCGCGCAAGTTGCGCGTCGTCGTGACGCAGGAGCCGACGAGGGGTTGGAGCGGCCGCCTCGTGCGCAAAGGACTGCGAGGGCGCACGCACCCGCTCGCGCAGGCCGGCCTCTTCCTGGCGGACCGCGCCGTGCACGTCGCTCAATTGGGGCCCAGCCTGCTGCGCGGCGACATCGTCCTCACCGACCGTTTCACCGATTCCACGACCGCGTACCAGGCGGCCGCCTTGAACAGCACGCTCAGGAACCCGCTCGAGACGCTGCGGCTCTTCCAAGCGGCCGTATTCCCGCGTCCCGACGTTGTCGTCTGGCTCGACCTCCCCCCCGAGGCGGCGCTCCGACGCATCCGACACCGCCACGTCAAGGAACCCTACGAACGCGAGCGGTTCCTAGCGAAGGTCACCGCGAATTATCGTCGGTTGGCGCGGCGTGACCCGCGTCGATGGATCCGGTTGGACGCTCGACGTCCGTTGGACGAATTGGCCCGGGACGCCTGCGCCCAAATCTTGCGTCGCGCAGGGTCGGTTGGCACCACGTAGTGCCAACCCGCGGTTCCGGCGCATCTATGGTGAAGTAGGCGAAACCGGGCATCCTCGCCAACACCTGTCGTACGGTGTTCATCTGGATCCGTTCACGACGGCCGAAACTATGGATGATCCGTTGCCGCACGCGGCCCGCCAATCGGTAATTCTCCACCAGAAAGAGGTATTCGCGACCCTTCACGCGTTTGAAGCGCAGGAACATGGCCATCATTGCGCTTTTTTGACTAATGTTTTTTATCTTGGGATTCGTGAAAGTTAGAATAAGTTGGCACCACGTGGTGCCAACTCGTCCCGCCATGGGCCAGCGGACCCAAAGCGCAGGAAGAGAGCGGAGCGCCGGGGAGGAAGTCCGGCGCTCCAGAGGTTGGGTCCTACATGACCCAGCAGGTCACGCCCAACTGGAGCAGGGCGGAGGCGGGCGTCACCGGGAACCCGGGGTGGGCAGCGATGAAGTGGATGGGCATCCCGGGGATGAAGGGTCCGCCGGCGATGAGGAAGAAGCCGCCGCCGTAGGCGCCCGCGGGGCCCAGGAAGGGCGGGATGGGGCCGCCGGGGCTGCCGTAGGGGAACCCGATCGTCATGATGAGGTCGGCGCCGGTCTCGATGATGTTGTTGCCGTTGAGGTCCTGGGCGAGGAACACCGTGGGGAGGGCGACCCAGGGGCCGGCGGCCGAGACGATCTCGCAGTCGAAGGCGCCCACGGGGCCCCCGATGAAGGGGTTCCAGGTGGGGAGGATGAGGCAGGCCTGGCCGACGTCGTCGCAGTCGCCGGCGCCGATGAAGCTGCCGGTGAACGTGTCGTCGGCGGTGACGCCGCTGATCGCGAAGGTCGGGAGCATGAAGGAAGGCGGAGAGAAAGGTGGGATGAACGCCGGGAAAGCCACGGGTCCGGCGAAGAAATTGAAGACGTCCACGGGGTGCGCCGCGGCGCCGGGGGCGCCGGCGGTAAGGATGGCGACGAGGGTCAGGGCGGCGAGCATGTTTCGGAGGTTTCGCAGGGGGGACCGCATGGGGTTCACCGATCGAAGCCAGGCGGGAGGGCGGCTTAACCTGGTGGCGTGGACCGGCCTGCAGGCGCAGCCGGCTTCCTGCGCGGGTTCCGCGGCGCGGGCCCGCCTAGGGTTAAATACGAACGTCTTCTAGCCGCGCCGTTCGCATCGCAGCCCCGTAGTCTAGTGGTCAAGGATGCGGGACTTTGGATCCTGCGACCCCGGTTCGAATCCGGGCGGGGCTATTGAGTCGGAAATGAGGGCGCGACCGGGGCTTGACGCGAAGGCACCGCGCCGCTTAAAAGGTCCGGGCCTGTGCGGGACGGGCCACCAGGCCTTCGCCTTCTTGCTCCCGTAGTCTAGTGGCCAAGGATAGGGGCCTTTCGAGCCCCCGACCCGGGTTCAAATCCCGGCGGGAGCATCAACTCCGCAGGTTAGATTCCCGTCGCTGGAAGTGAGATGCAACGCAATTCCTGGAGGTAGGGCCATGCCAACCGCCAAGCATCGCGCCAAGGAAGCCGCGAGGCGGCCGGCACCCATGTTTCAAGCTCGCGGTTGTAGTCCATCTCAGAATGCGGCTGGAGGGCCCGACGCGAATCCCCCGCCTTCCACCCGAGCTTTCGCTCCACGAGTTCCCGCGGGGCTTGGAGGCCCAGGCGGAGGAGGTGCGCGATGTCGTAGAGGTCGCGGGCAAAATCCCGCTCCGCGAGTGCACGCACTTTCTCGGCCGTGGTCTCGAGACGGTTCTGCGTGGCGATTACGAAAGACGGAATGTCGGCGAATCTTGGGCCGACGATGCTGTTTTCCGCATCAAGCCCCACGTCGTTCGTCGACCCGAGCTCGACCTTGATGCGGTTCACGCGATTGGTTCGACGATAAAGGGGTCCCCGGAATTCGACGGTCCAAATTAGCGTCCCCTTGTCGCTCCGTGTAGGCTCGTCGTGCTTTTCCTTGAGGCCCCAATCTCTTAGGTCAAGCAGCGCCTCGTCCACTGCTGCTTCGGCTTCTTCGACGCTGTGCAACCTTACGAAGTCGAGATCCTCGCTATACCGGGGGTGGGCGTGCGCGATACGGAGCATGGTGCCGCCTCGGAATACGAGTCCGTCAGGGCTGCCGGCCAGACTGTGAAGAAACGCGTACTGCAGGTACTCTTTTTCCACTTCTTGGGGACGGACGCCATCTCTTCTGGCGGTAGCGATAATCTCCTCGGGGCGAATCACGCAGTCCTCCCATCCCGAATCTTGAGAATCCCGCCAATGGGTTTGGCCTTCGAAGGGCGGACGACGTCGAACTGCACCGGGTTGTGAAGGTCGACCTTCTCGAGAAGTCGAAGCAGATTCGGTGGAACCATTCCGTCGGGGTACCGCAAATAGAGGATTCGGCGAAGCGTCGTCGGGCGCTCCGCGTAGGCGGCGGCGGCTTCGTCGTATTCTGTTTGGCCTGTGTCGCGAAGCGACTTGGCAACAATGGCACGATAGGGCTCTAGACCTCCGAAGTCTTTCTGGCGGTGGACAAGGTCCGCCGAGGCTTTGGCAATGGTCGCCTCGAGGACGCTGGGTTCCTTTTGACGATAGCCTAGGAAGGCGCTGGGCGGTATGGGGTGCCAATGGATTGGCAGGCCTTGCCATGAAAAATGGCGAAGGTGAATGCGGGCATAGGCGAGGTCGAGTCGCCGAGGAATCTGCTCGGTGAAACCAGCGTCGTGTAGAACAGTCAAGAAGCTGACGTAGCTAGGCGGGAACGCTTGACACGCCACGGCGGCCGGTTCTTCGTTTGGCAAGAAGTAGCGGCTGCGGGCAACACGTATCAGCTTCGCTTTTCGCTCCAACCGGACAAAGGCTTCCCGGACCGATCGCCGGGAAAGGTCCGGGGCCAATAGGAAGGCTTCTTGGAGGGTGATCCCGGGCTTCCCAAGCCGGCTGACGGTCGACAGAATCTGCGACTCTAGTTGCCCAAGCGAATCGCTCAGATTTGAAACGATGGTGTCTTTCATTTGCTTGAAAGACGTGTTTGGAACGTCTTTCTATCATTTGATAGACACAACAATATTAATACTATCGCTGCACATAATTCGACATTTCGTGGTCGCAACCATGCCGTTAAGAGCGGCGGCCGGCCCGAAAAGTCCTTCAGTCTATTGGCCAAACCACAGCTTGAATCCCAGCGGCCTGTTTCTCGATCAGGAGCTAATTCCGGTTGACCGCAAGCCTAAACGGTTGACGACTTGAATCAGGACAAGAAAAGAGGGCCCCAATCGACTAACTGGAGCGCCGTCGTGGAGCCGGTACCCCCCGATTTCGGGATTTTACCGGTTGCCGCCCCTCCGGTTGGGCACGACGCTCCCCGGCGGGAGCATCCACTTCAATAGAAGAAAAAACGCGCGATACCTCTCGATACGGGCTTTGGAGCCTGCGTCGCAAGTTTTTGGACCACGCGGATCAGCCATGGGTCCCCGGAGAGCCGCCTGTGCAACCGGGGGTCGTGCTTGTACGTGCGCCGCGTTATTTTGACGAATCGCGGCCAACCGGAGGATCGCGGTCCCTGCCGTGGTCTATAACCGTCGAGTGGATTCCGTGCCCGTGGCCATCTCCCGTGGCGACTGGGTGGCCTTGGCGATTTTCGTCGGTTCCGTCGCAGCCGTCGCCGTGGCCGCGTCCTGGTCGACCGTGAATGCGGGGTCGGCGTATCGAGACCTGGATGGTCCCTCGTGGGCTCCGCCCTCCTGGCTGTTTGGGCCCGCTTGGACCGTTCTGTACGCTTCCATCGCCGTGGCCGGCTGGATGGCATGGCGCGCGGGAACGGGATTGCGCGACCCAAGCATGATCGCGTTTGCCGGCCAGTTGGCGCTCAACGGCCTGTGGTCCCCCCTCTTCTTCACGCTCGAACAGCGCGGCGCCGCCCTCGTCTGTATCCTGGCGCTGGACGTCGCGGTCGCCATCACGCTGTTCCTGTTCTGGAGGCGCCGTCGGGTGGCCGCCCTTCTTCTCGCGCCTTACTTCCTTTGGATTCTCTTTGCCACCGGACTCAACGCCGCGTTCTGGTCTCTGAACCGCTGAGCGACGAGGGCGATGATGGGCAAACCATTGCCGGCGAGGTTGGAAGGAAGTGTTTCGCCCGTCGGACACGCTCCCCAGGTCGTCCCCGCTGACCCCTGCCACGGCGAAGCCCGCTTCGCCGGCGTCGAGGCCCACGGAGTCGCCGAACTTCGCCTACCCGCGGCGGAGGAACGCGGCCAAGGTCGCGCCGGAGCCCAACGTCTCGCGAATCTGCTCATACGTTTTTACACGTATTATTATATATATTGGACGTGTCTAGACGTATTCAGTGCCTCGCGGGAATCAACTCCTTTACGAAATCGCGGAGGCCGTCTTCCGCGGCCAAGAATTCAAAGATCGCTCCCACCTGGCCCGGGCCCTCGAGACGACCGCCAGCAGCGTCGCCCCCTGGGCGCAGCGGCTTGTGTTCCATCGCGTCCTGCACGACGCTTCCCAAGGGCTACAGTTTGACGAGGACCGTCTTCTCACCTACCTAACCAGCATACGGATTGCGACGCTTCAGCCGGAGCCGGAGTTTTCTGTATCCATGACGGCGGACGGCGCGTTAGAGCGGTTGCGAGGCCTATCCTACGTTTCTTCCATGTTCACGGCCGGCAACAGTTGGGCGTTCTTCGAGCCGCGCCGCGACCTGCACGTCTACGTTGATCGCCCGTCGCTTCCTCAACTTCGCGGCGCAATGCCTCGTTCCCGCCGCGCGAGCGCCAACGAGACGCGGGTGCAGGTGTACGTGGAGTCGCTGGACCAAATCCCTTCGGTAAACCGGCAGGGTCATCCCGTGACGACCCCCTTGTTCACCACCGTCGA